>DAISZW010000267.1:0-3412 GCA_036824595.1 Ignavibacteriaceae bacterium | reverse complement strand
TGGAAGACAACATTTATTCTGATTACTATCTTATTTCTGCTGTTTTTTATCTACCATAGTTTCATTTTGCCTTATCCTGAAACAGATAAAGCAGTACCTAAAAATGAAAAAGGTTTTCTTGAAGGTTTTATAAATATCTATAAACATTTCTTTACCAAAAGAGATATTGGTTTGGCAATCGCTTTTCTTTTGATTTACAGGTTTGGTGAAGCTCAGCTTGTGAAACTAGCACAGCCGTTTTTACTGGATCCAAAAGATGTAGGCGGACTAGGTCTAACTACGGCACAGGTTGGCTTTGCTTACGGTACATTAGGTGTTGCTGCATTAGCTTTAGGAGGCATACTTGGAGGAATAGCCGTATCGAAAAAAGGATTTAAAAAATTAATTTGGTGGATGTTTGCAGCAATAAATATTCCCCATGTATTATATATTTATTTAGCTTTTTATCAGCCGGAAAATTTTTTTCTAATTACATTATGCGTAGCAGGCGAACAATTCGGTTACGGATTTGGATTTACAGCATATTTGTTATATATGATATTTATCTCGGAGGGTGAATTTAAAACTTCCCATTATGCACTTTGTACGGGTTTCATGGCTCTGAGCATGATGATCCCGGGTGCATTCAGCGGTATGATTCAGGAATATTTAGGATATAAGCTTTTTTTTGTATGGATCCTGATTACAATGATACCGGGGTATTTCATTATAAAATCTTTGCGTATAGATCCTGAATTCGGGAAAAAAACTGCCAAAGAAAACCGATAGGTATTTTTTTAAAGATTTATCTTTGTCTTTGCTCAATTGTATATGAAATATTTATTTTTACATTATTTAACATAAACTGAATGTTTTATGCCCCTCAAAAGATCAAAAAACGGGATGATAGCCGGAGTCTGCGCAGGAATAGCAGAATGGCTTAACTGGGATCCTACAATTGTAAGAATCGGATATGTGCTGTTATCAATATTAAGCGCAGCGTTTCCGGGAATTTTGGTTTATATAATTTTATGGGTCATTATGCCGCCTCCTGAAAAGGAAATTAACTCCGGGAAAGGATAAGATTATGATTAAGTATGAAATAAAAAAAAGGCTGCTGCACTTAGTTTCAATTCCGCTTTTTTCTTTCACGCTTTTTTGCAATTCAAATAATGAAGTTTTGTCCACCGATTTAAGCAGTATTAAACTGCCTGCAGGATTTAAAATTGATGTTTATGCTGAGAATGTAGAAAACGCCAGGTCAATGGCGCTGAGTGACAACGGTATTTTATTCGTTGGTACTAGAGAATCTAATTTATATGCAGTTGTTGACGACAACAAAGATTTTAAAGCCGACAGAGTTATAACAATCGCAAGCGGAATGAATTCTCCCAATGGAGTAGCATTCAGGAACGGCAGTCTATATGTCGCGGAAATAAACAGAGTATTGAGATACGATAATATTGAAAATAGTCTCGAGAACCCTCCCGATCCGGTTGTTGTTAATGATGGTTTTCCAAGCGACACTCATCACGGGTGGAAATTTATACGGTTCGGCCCCGATGGAAAATTGTATGTGCCGGTAGGTGCGCCGTGCAATATATGTTTACGTGACGATGATGAAAGGTATGCTTCAATAATGAGAATGAATGCCGATGGAACTGGATTGGAAGTGTTTGCTCACGGGATCCGGAATACTGTAGGATTTGACTGGAATCCCCAGGACAATGTTCTCTGGTTTACAGATAACGGCAGAGACTGGCTTGGCGACAATGCTCCGCCGGATGAACTAAACAGGGCACCGGAAAAAGGAATCCATTTCGGCTATCCGTTTGTTCATGGCGATGAGATCAGAGATCCTGAATTTGGTGAAAGCGTGGATATAAATAAATACACGAAACCTGCCATAAAATTAGGACCGCATGTTGCTGCACTAGGAATGAGGTTCTATACCGGCGATATGTTCCCGGCTGAATATAGAAACCAAATTTTTATTGCCGAGCATGGCTCATGGAATAGAAGCAGCAAGATCGGTTACAGAATAATGCTTGTAAATGTTGACGGTAATAATGCTGTAAGCTATGAACCGTTTGCCGAAGGATGGCTGCAGGGTGAATCTGTATCGGGCAGACCTGTTGATGTACTTGTTATGCATGACGGTTCTCTCCTCGTATCCGATGACTACGGAGGAGTTATTTACAGGATAACTTATCAAAAGTAATATTTATAAACCAAGTTTTCAGCCGGATTTTCCTCTAACAAACTGTTCCCTTAACCATACAGGAAAATTATAAGTATTCAGGATAATTTAAAAAGCTCAATAAACTTTAACTCCTTCCGAAACTTGTCTGTTTAATATTTCTAAAAAAAGAAGGTTTACTATGGAAATAAAGGAAAAAAATATTATTGAAAGTCCATATAAAGTTTTGGAATCTATTGAAAAGAAGGCATGGATTGATATTTACAAAGCTGCTTCCCGGAAAACTGCTGAAAATCTTGGAATAAAATATTTATCTTTTAATTCCGTTAAAGCTTCAATAGCCTCTTCAGTTGATGTGCTTGCTTTAAACCGTGTTTTAGGATTTGAATCGGCTGAGGATTTGAGTGAAGGATTGTTAAAGGAGATAATACAGGTTTATAAAGGCAATAATATATCCAGATTTTTTCTACAAGTTCATCCTGGTTTATTAACTGAGGAAATATCGGCCAGATTAAATTCACTTGGATTTACTTTTTATAATAATTGGGTTAAGCTTTACAGGGATAATTCTCCTGTGAAGGATATTGAATCCGATCTGGTAGTAGAACAGACTGGGAAACATGGAGCAAAGGATTTCGCTGATATCTTAATTAAAAGTTTTGAATGGGATGATAAACTATATAAATGGTTTTTTGATTTTGTGCAGAGGGATAATTGGATTCACTATTTAGGCTACTTTAAAAATAAACCGATTGCTGCTGCCTCAATGTTTATGGAAGGAGAATCCGGCTGGCTTGGTTTTGCAGCAACTTTAAAAGAACATAGAAATCTCGGTGCCCAGCATGCATTAATAAGACAGCGCTTTATAGACGGATTAAATAACGGCTGCAGACATTTTATCGCAGAAACTGCGGAAGATAAGGCGGAAAAAAAGTCGCAGTCATTCTTCAACCTTGTTGATATGGGTTTTAAAAAAGTTTATTCAAGACCGAATTACATTTTTTATTGCTAATTTCCTACAATTAAAAATTTCTAAACGACTTATTTTGGAACTAGCATGCCGATAAAAATAAATTCTCCTTCAGTTGTAAAAGCTGCAGGAAATAAACCCAAAAAAATTGAAGAGTTTATTGGAATAATCAACTCAACCACAAATGAAGTAAGTATTGCCCGAATGAAAAGTCCTGGCGGCTGGATTGAACCCGGACAAACTCCGGAGTTTAATGAATATAC
>DAISZW010000266.1:0-3418 GCA_036824595.1 Ignavibacteriaceae bacterium | reverse complement strand
AACATGTTTGATGCTCATCCTCCCTTTCAGATTGACGGCAACTTCGGTTTTACCGCAGGGGTTACTGAAATGCTGGTTCAAAGTCATGATGGTTCCATCTTTTTCCTTCCCGCATTGCCTGATGTCTGGAGAGACGGAAGCATAAAAGGGATTCGTCTGCGCGGAGGATTTGAGATTGAATCAATGGAATGGAAGAACGGAGCGGTCACAAAATTAGTTGTGAAGTCTAATCTTGGCGGAAACTGCCGGATCCGTTCTTATACTAGATTAAAAGCTGAAAGTAATGTAAATTTTAAATCTGCCGAAGGTGAAAATGAAAATCCTTTTTACCAAATTCCTGAAATAAAAAAACCTTTAATTTCCGGTAAGGCAGTTGTGAAAAATCTTAATTTAAAAAATACTTTTTTATATGATATTGAAACCAAGGCAGGGGAAAGATATATTATTTTCTCTGAGCAATTGTGAAAAAAAGAAGCAATGTATTATAAAGGTGGATATCCCTTTCATTTCTTTCTGTCAAAATAAATGCTTGCCTAATCCATTTTGATTTTTTATCCTTTTTCATGCTGATTTGTAATTCCTGCTATACTACAGAATCCGAACAAATAGACTATCATAATAAAATTTTTTACTTCAAGCCGTTCCGCTATAGAACAATTTAATTTCTGCAAACAAAGCCGGAAAGTAATTGAACGGCATCTAAACGCATCAACAGAACTTTTCCTGAAATTATATAAAGTATTTGTATATAAAGGATTAATTACTTATTCGGCTGTCATCCTTATTCAAACATTTTCATTTGTTTCCGGAGTCGGTACACAATCAAAAAAAATCGCATATGGATGGAATAGGGCTGATTTTACATTTATTGCCGGCGGTGTAGTTCCGGGGCCGCTTGTCTTAAAACCCGATTTTCCTGAGAATAAAGAAGATTGGCCTTTTCTCTGGGGAGAAAATGAATATACGTTAGATGTTTGCGCAGCTTATATTTTTCTGGCAAATGCAGTCAAACTGATAATTAGGACTCTTCTTTGCAGATTTTGAAGAGAATAATATCTAACGAAGGGAAAGACTCAAATAATCCTTAAAACTTTATAATAAAAATCAAAAAATTATTGAAATAGGCCGGGATGAGTTTACATTATTAATATAATCATCATGAGTTGAACTTAAAATGTTAACTCATCCCGCAATATTAGTGCATTAAAACCCTAAACTAACACTAAAAGTATGAACAGCATTTAAGATTCCAAAATCTATATATGAATAATCAAAATAGAAAGTTACGCTTTCCAATAGGGTGTAATGAATACCGCCTCCCAAACTAATGCTTTGTTCCGTATTCTCAGCAAATAAACCTTTGTATCCGGCTCTCAAGGAAAACATGTCATAAAAAACATATTCTCCTCCCATATTTAGATATTCCACATCGTCATTGGGATGCAGGGCATCGGCAGATAAAATAAGATTGCTGTTGCCCAAACCTTTTAGAATATCCATTGAAACACCAACTCTGAACATCAGCGGTAATTCGAACATATCAGTTTGAAGTTCGGCACCGATCGTTTGATTGTTGCCTGAAATATTTGGAGCGACATCAGTCTGGAACCGGAGATCTCTTCCGTCTAGCTGCATTTTTGTACCGTAATTGGTAATGCTCATACCAAGATTCAGTCCTTCCAAGCCGGTATCAAACATAGCTCCGATGTCGACGGCGAACCCATCGGCACTAACATGGTATAACCTCTCATTAATGTATTTTATATTAAAGCCGATAGCAAACTGGTCAGTCAGGTTCCTTGCGAAACTTAATCCAAACGCATAACTGCCTGCATCGAATAATTCGCCGGTTCCGTCGGGGTTTTCAAGAGTTGTTCTTTCTATTTGATCCATGGTAAGAAATGTGGCATTTAAACCGACATTTCCGATTTCTTCAAGCGGAAATACAACCCCTGCATAATTAAATGACAAATCTGCAATCCACCTGGTGTTTGAAAAAGTCGCATTAAAATTATCTATTTGTGAAATACCTGCAGGGTTCCAATACATAGCAGTTACATCGTTTGCGACCGATACGAATGCACCTCCCATAGCAATTGCCTTAGGGCCAACGTCGATTCCCAAGAAGGCTGCGGCTGTAGTGCCTTTTTTAGTTATACCCTGAGCAATTGTTTGGGAATATGATATCAGCAGCAAAGCCAGTAAAAACAAAATAAATTTTCTCATTTTCTTCACTCCATTTTTTACATCCGTAGACCAGAAGCATGATACAGATGTGTTAACAATTTTCGTTGGTTTGGAGAAATTTGAACCGTCAGAATTCAAAAGCCGGTAATATAGTTTTGTTCTCATTTTGCTTCTCCTACTTTATTACAACGAATTTGCCAATTTTCTCACCGATGCCGGGTGCATCTACATGATATATATATATACCATAAGCTATCTCAAGGTTATCTCTGGATAACATATTCCAGATCAGGGTGCCGTTATACTGCGGAATTTGTTCCTGGCTTCCTGAACCAAGTGCATCATGTTCAAGAGTATTAATCAACTGGCCTTTAACATTGAATATCCTTATTGTGCATTTAGGAGGCAGATGAGTAAAGTGCAACTCCCTGTCGCCTCTTCCATTGGCATACGGATTTTGCGGTTCCCATGTATTTGTAATCAAATAAGGATTAGGAACTACTCTTATCGCATCTAAATTTGCTTTACCGGCATCTAAAGAACCTGATAATGTTGTGAATTCATAAACATCATGACTAAGGAATGGTTTTGAAAGATTGATTGAAACGCGGTCTCCAATCTCAGGCCTTAACGTATCGGCTCCCTGCGCGGTTGTTATTACATATGAAATCTGCCATCCGGGTATTAATGAATCGGGAATAGTCGGGTGCGGGCTCAGAAGAATTATTTCGTCAGTTCTCCTGCCAGTAATGCGGAAGTTGAATCTTCCTAGATTCTCCTCGCTGACATCATTTTCCTTTCTTATATAAGGCCTAAATGCATATGGAACTCTCTCCCCGGACCTTTTATCAATGATTGTAAAATTTGTTTTTAAAGACGGAAGAGGTGTTCCACTAGCGGCACTTTGTCTTCTCACGAATGCTCTGGAACTATCAATACCTAAATCACTAAATGTCATTTCATAATCTGCTGGAGAAAATTGAAGAGGTCCGAAGCCGCTGTATGGAATAACCTGCAATTCCGGAATTCCTAATCCGAACCAGCCATAAAAAGTATTTCCGCGTGTAAAACCGGAAGCAGCGGAATCCAATTCAAGTCTTACAGGATTTGTAAAATCAAGTTTGAAACCCGTGCTCGATACCAGCTGATTCTGTTCATCATCGGCGCTGGGTAACGGCTGGTCTGAAATAAGCACATTGTCCTCGGTCAGATTCTTAATTGAGTAAGAGGA
>DAISZW010000265.1:1868-3433 GCA_036824595.1 Ignavibacteriaceae bacterium | reverse complement strand
GCAATCTTTTTATAGCCGAGTGTTTTTATTAAATATTCGGTCATTAAATATGAACCCTGATAATTATCAATCCCGACTGAATCAACGTTGTTAATTTCATTTCTTGCATTAATAATTATCAACGGAATTGAGCTCCGGCGGATGATCTCCTTTATTTGTTCACTTATTACCGGAATTAAAATTATCATTCCCTGTACGAAACTTTCCCCCATAAAATTAAGTATGGCTTCGGCAATTGATCTCTGGCCGTGAGAGCTCGCTACAATAGTATGGAATCCCTCCGAGTAAGCAACTTCATCAACGCCTCTGAATATTTCCGTAAAAAATTCTCCCTCAAGATCGGGTAAAATTAAACCGATAATTTTTGTATCATTTTTTACAAGGCTTCTTGCAAAGGCATTGGGTACATAGTTCAGATTTTTTGCGATGTCGAGGATTGCCTTACGGGTCGATGATTTTACTTTTTTGTTGTCGTTTAATGCCCTGGAAACGGTAGCTATTGAGACATTTGCTTTTTCAGCAATTTCTTTAATCGTTATTGCCATAGATGTAAACGTTTACATTAATTATAAATTAATTAACTGATCTTGTCAACAAATCTTTAAATCTTTTTTAAACTGTGGTGATTTAGAGCAATAAGTATACACGAATGATGAAAAATTTTACATTTTTCATGATTTTTTTCATACATCCCTCTGCTGAATTTTTCAGAAGAAGATGAAATAAAAAATCCGCCGGCATATCTGGGTAATAATTTTTGTTTAGTTTATTTTTATCCGCAGTGAAAAAAATCTTATTACATATTTTCTTGCTCTATTTTTCACCGGACTTTTTCTCACAAGAAATTCTATGGGAAAATTTTTCCGGGGGAATAATTTTAAATTATTTGTATACGGACGGCGATCTGAAAAAAAACTGGAGCAATACCCCCGAGGCAGGTTTTTTACTGAATTATATTCTCGAAGATCAGCTCTCTTTTGAAGGCTCCTTTACTGCGGCTTATTTTAATCCAAAAAAGGAAAAAGCAGATACTTCAGCATCCCCTTTGCCCGGTATTATTCTTATTAATATGCCGGCCGGAATTAAATATTCTTTATTCGGGAATGAAGCTTTTTCATTTCATTTATCCGCCGGAATTACAAACACAACATTTATTTTTACAGGTGACGCTGCTGAAATTTTAAAGGAAAATAATATTGAATCGGAGTTCGGCTTTTTTGCTTCGATCGGTTTCGGCAGAATAATATTTAATAACATAAATATTGAGTTCACACCGGCTTTCCAGAAGATATTCAGTTCACCCAATCTTAATCTTTACCGGATCGGGATAAAAATTATTTTTGATCTATGAAAAAGATTTTTAAAAATACCGGGATAACTCTTTTTCTGGTTCTCTTCAATTTTTCAGATATATTTTCCCAATCCGGCAGCATAAATCTTTCATCAGGCGAGCTGATGGAAATGAGACCGGGTGATATTTTAAGGAAAAATATTGAGCTCGAATATTATTCGATGACAAGGTTTATGCAAAATTATTTATTTAATAGTCTTGAAAGCTGGACTTC
>DAISZW010000265.1:0-1768 GCA_036824595.1 Ignavibacteriaceae bacterium | reverse complement strand
AGACCAAATTCCCCTTTACAAAATATAAACAAGATACCTCTCTCCGGTGCAGCATCATTTTCCGATGGAATGCAGAATTTCAAATATAGAATTACTCTCGGTTATTATGCACACTTCAGTTCCAGTTCCGTTAATGATCCCATAATGTCATTCCGCAATCCCAGGTTTTACAGCAAGCTTGATAAGCAGGTTCTTGCCTCCGCAGAATTAGAATTCCTTCTGCCTGATGAAAAAAAAATTAAACTTAATTCTTCATTCATGAGTTATTACGGCTGGGATATACCGCCGTTTATAGGAAGCATAATTCATTTTGAATCGTATCTTTATGCAGCAAGGGCTCATCTGAATATTTTCAGCGGCCTTACATTTATTTTAAAGAGCGACGGCAGTTTTAATGAAATAAACGGAATGACCGGAATTCCCCCTTCGAAATTTTTAATTATGGAAAACTCAATACTCTCAAAGTGGAATATTTTCTCATCGGATAAACTAAACTTTACTATTATTCCCGAAGTAAATCTGCATTCAATAAGAAATAGAATGATTGATGCGGTTCCGGAACAGCAAAATTTTTTTTCTGAGGAATTTGACAAAGTAAGCTTCGGAATTTCCGGCGCAGCAGGATGTAATTTCAGTGAATCGCTGACAGGCAATATTAATTTAAGATTTGACAGGCATTTTTCTAAAAAATCGGCTTTTTCTTTAAGTGCGGAAGCTGCTAAAAAATTGAGTCAATATACTAAAATAATTTTTTCTGCTGCTTCAGTAGCAAGATTCCCTAAATCAGCCGATTTGTTTGGAAAATTTACGATTTATGAGGCCTCAGAATTAGATACTAATCTTTTTACAATTGAAGGGAATAGTAATTTACGAGAAGAACGCTTAAATCATTTGGGAATTGAATTTAATGCTTCAGCAGGATATTTAGATTTATCGGCAGAGATTTTTTATAAGGAAATTTTGAATCCAATATTGCAGAAAAACCTGTCTGCAAAAAGGACAAACAATCCCGGCGATATTCTCAGAAGTGCTGTAAGTACAAACGGTGAAGGGAAAAGCAGTATTGGTTTAATATTTTCTTCTATGTACAATTTTATCGAACCGCTGATAATGAATTTCTCTTACAGATATATTAATAATGATAAAAAAAAATTCTTTCCCCGTCATAAAGCAGCCGCTTCTATGGAATATAAATTTTCATCTTCAGGTTCCATGTTCCTAAAATGGTTCTACCGAGGAAGTTCGACAGCTGAAGAATACATTGTAAGCGGTGAAAACGATCTGCTTCTAAATTCAGGTTTCGGCGGCAATCAACCGGAGAATTCATATTTAGATTTTACAATTGAGCAAGGAATTGGTCCTTTTTATTTTTTTAATACTCTTTCTTTCAGGTTCACTATAGACAATATCTTCAACCGCAGGATCAAGTTTTTCCCGATAGGAAATGAGAGCAGACGCACTTTAATATTCTTTGTTTCCGGAAAGATTTGAATTTTACATAATTAAACCTGCTGAAAATTGAGCACGCCACTAGGCTGGTATGATCGGAATAACATTATGAATACAATTTTTTTTCTTAGATTAATTTCCCCCTTCATTGAGTTTCTTTTTTATTATTAAAATCTCTAATTTCATACTGAAAAATTTTGAGGGAATAATGAATTCCAGCGTTTTAAAAGCATGTGAATACGTAACAAAACTCCTGCAGGAACAGCTCCCGAAAGATTATGTGTATCATAATTTAAACCACACTATTGAGGTTGTAGAA
>DAISZW010000099.1:1669-12406 GCA_036824595.1 Ignavibacteriaceae bacterium | reverse complement strand
CGAATCCGACCGGCGCCTCTAAAATCTTAATTATAATTATTTTTTTTATATTCAAGGCGAAGGTCTGCAACCCGCCAAATGGCGGGCGAATCCGACCGGCGCCTCTAAAATCTTAATTATAATTATTTTTTTTATATTCAAGGCGAAGGTTTGCAACCCGCCAAATGGCGGGCGAATCCGACCGGCGCCTCTAAAACTCAACTGTAGTTAAGGGGCCATCCTATTGTATTTTGTTTACGTTCTTCGAAGCTTGAAAGACTTTAAGCGCTATATCGGATTTACCGATGATTTAAACAGAAGAATCTCTGAACATAATTCAGGTTTTGTAAAATCTACAAAAAATAGAAGACCTCTCGAATTAATCTATTCGGAAGAATTTAATACAAAAGCTGTTTTAGAATGGGAAGTTCCAGGTAAGACGCTCGACTATGTTGGAGATTTGGATGGAAATGGTATGGCAGAATTTTATAGTTCTAAATCGCAATCATCTTTCGAAATATATGAGTATCAATCTTCAAACGTTAAATGGACTATAGAAAGCGGAGCCTTTGACAACTACCACTTACCTGATTATGATCGCCGTTTAATGTATAGAGATTTTAACAATAATAATGTTATTGACATTGTAATTAGTTCTGATAACCAATTAAACTTATTGATCCATCAACCGGAGACAGTATTTTTTCTACTCCACCCGGACAAATCCGATTTATAGATGATTTTTATAATGATGGCATAATTGATTTTCAATTAAGATACCGGGTCGATGATGAAAATTAGGGGAGTTATTTTATTCTACCAGCATTGCGAGTTCAAACTTTAACGAGGAATATCATTACCTGAGTAAAACAAACCACTCTCTTTTCCTTTTTTGCTTTTCCTCAGTAATTCCCTATACTTTTTATAGATATTGCTGCATTTATCTCTCTTTTGAATTTTTCGTAAATTAGACGTTCAACTTCTACCTTTTAATACCATGGAATACCTGATCAGTGCAGTCATCGGATATTTATTAGGATCATTCCCTACAGCTTATCTGCTGCTGAAAAAAACTAAAGGAATTGATGTAACCAGCACCGGGAGCGGCAACGTAGGCGCGATGAATACGTATGAAATAACAGGATCAAAAGTTACAGGAATAATTGTTCTCCTTATCGACGCATTGAAAGGATTATTAAGTGTTTATATTCCCTTATTGCTCTTTCCTGTCAGCTTTACGAATCCGGCAATAGGAATTATCTTCGCAGTGCTAAGTCACAGCTTCAATCCCTGGCTGGGCTTCAAAGGCGGCAGAGGTTTGGCATCCGCGGCAGGCGGAACTCTTCTTATCTTTCCTTTTATTGCTGTTGCATGGCTCGCTCTCTGGTTTATAATCTATTTCATAAAAAAAGATATCTTACTTGCCAACATTGTAGCTATAATATTAACTCTTCTGATTATATATGCAGCTGCGGGTTTTGCTTTTAAATATACTTTCCCGAAAGCGGATTCTTTATCTTCTATGCTTCTTTTTTCAACAGGTTTATTATCAATAATTTTTATAAAGCATATAGAACCGCTGAAGGAACTTTTATCAAGTAAGTCTCTAAAGGACAATAAACAATGACAAAAAAAATAAAATTTATATTGACGGCATCGGTTTTTCTTATTGCAGTTCTTGCCATCTTCTTTATTATAAAAGACGGGAAAGCCGATAAGCTTTATCATGAGTCATCTGAAAGCACATTCTATTTTACTGCTCAGCAGAAAAATCAAGCCGATGATGAAATCAGCAGCAGCCGAAAAAATATTATTACCGAAACTGTTCGGAAAATCAGTCCGGCCGTTGTAGGAATTAATGTTATTGAGATAAGAGAATACAGGGATCCATACAGCAGCTTTTTCGACGATCCTTTCTTTAGACGTTTTTTCGGAGATAGAGGCACATACAAGCAGAGAGTCAAAGGTCTTGGCTCCGGATTTATTATTTCATCCGACGGCTATATAATTACAAACGATCATGTTGCAGGAAACGGCACTGAAATTACTGTCTCCACGACAAACGGGAAACACTATAATGCAAAAATCATCGGGACTGATCCTGTTACCGATATCTGTTTGCTTAAAATTGATGATAACGACCTTCCTCATGTATATCTCGGGAATTCCGATGACATTATGATCGGCGAATGGGTAGTTGCACTCGGAAATCCATTCGGACTTTTTGAAATTAATAACAAACCTACGGTTACCGTCGGAGTAGTAAGCTCGACCGGAATGAACCTGGAACAGATAAATAACCGCTATTACATTAATATGATTCAAACCGATGCAGCCATAAACGGCGGCAACAGCGGCGGTCCGCTTGTTAACAGCATCGGTGAAGTCATCGGAATGAATACATTAATATTTACCGCAGGCGGTACCGAAGGAAACATCGGCTTAGGTTTTGCAATCCCTATTAATAAAGTAAAGAAAATTGTGAGCGAATTAAAAGAAAAAGGGAGAATCAACCGGGATTTTGAAGTCGGATTAAGAATACAAAATATTGATGAGGGAATCGCAAGAGCATACGGATTATCAGTTACAAAAGGTGTTATTATAACACAAGTAATTTCCGGTACGCCTGCAGCCAAAAGCGGAATAAAACCGGGAGATATAATTCTGGAAGTAGAAGACTTTGCAATTAATAGTGAAGAAACTTTAGTAGGCATTTTCCAGGAATTCCGTACAGATCAGACAATCTCTATTAAACTTCTTAGAGACAACGAAGAACTAACAAAAAAAATGATTCTGGAGAAAAGATAATGATAGACCGCTATACACTCCCCGAAATGGGGGCAATCTGGGACGATGAATTTAAATTTAAAACCTGGCTTCGCATTGAAATTCTTGCATGCGAAGCAAGAAGTGAACTCGGCGAAATTCCAAAAAAAGATGTGGAAGTGATTAAGCAGAAAGCTGACTTCGATATTAAACGAATTCTTGAGATCGAAGAAACCACAAAACACGATGTAATTGCTTTTTTAACAAATGTTGCGGAGTTCGTCGGACCCGAATCAAGGCATATTCATTATGGAATGACCTCCTCCGATATACTTGACACTACATTATCATATCAAATGAAAACCGCCGGTGAGCTGCTTGTAAACAGGCTTCTCGATCTTAAAGCAGCATTAAAAGTAAAAGCTGTGGAACATAAAAATACGCTCTGCATCGGAAGGTCTCACGGCGTTCATGCTGAACCTTCAACAATGGGTTTAAAATTCGCCCTCTGGTATGAAGAATCAAAAAGAAATATTATTAGGTTAAAGAATGCTATTAAAAGCATAAGTGTTGGACAGATTTCAGGGGCAGTCGGTACATTTGAGCATCTTTCTCCGGAAGTTGAAAAATATGTCTGCAATAAAATGGACCTCGAACCTGCACCTGTTTCAACTCAAATTATTCAAAGGGACAGGCATGCTGAATTTTTAACGACACTTGCGGTTATAGCAGCATCATTAGAGAAAATAGCATTGGAGATAAGACATTTACAGAAAACCGAGGTTTTGGAAGCAGAGGAATTTTTTTCCAAAGGACAAAAAGGATCATCGGCTATGCCGCATAAAAGAAATCCGGTAATAAGCGAAAGGATTTGCGGCCTTGCCAGAATTTTACGCGGCAATTCAATTGCAGCTCTTGAAAATGTTGCATTGTGGCATGAAAGGGATATTTCACATTCCTCAGCAGAAAGAATAATTATTCCCGACAGCTGTATTGCCCTCGATTATATGCTTGACCTCACGGTAAAGTTGATTAAAAATTTAATAGTTTATCCTGATAATATGTTAAAAAATTTGAACCTGACTAAAGGATTAATTTTCTCCCAGACTGTTCTTTTAAAATTAACAAGCAAAGGAGTATCAAGAGAAGAATCCTACAGGATTGTGCAGTCTGCCGCAATGAAAGTCTGGGAGGATACGGCTAACAGAAATTTTCAGGATGAACTGCTTAAATCGGAAGAGATCGGAAAATATCTCTCAAAAGAGGAAATCAAAGAAATTTTCAGTTACAAAAAAATGCTTAAAAACGTAGACTATATTTTCGCAAGGAGTATAGAAGAAGAATAAAACACGGAGGCTGTATGAGATCAGCTCTTATGTCTTTTATAATTTTATTTATCGCTGTTTCTACTATTTTTTCTCAGAATGAAGGTAACCGAGAATCTTCCCTAAAAGAAGAAACAACTGTTATGAAAGAAGGTTCGGAAGCTCCCGACTTCACGCTGCAGGATGCTTTCGGAAAAGAGCATTCATTAGCCGAATTCAAAGGTAAATCACCAGTAGTTATTTACTTCTATCCTAGGGCCAACACTTCAGGATGTACAAAACAAGCCTGCGGAATAAGAGACGACTGGAGTAAATTTCAAAAAAATAATATAATGGTTTTCGGAATAAGCACCGACAGTAAAGAAGAAATTAAAAAATTCATTGACAATAATGGCTTAAACTTCCCTCTTCTTTCCGATGAGACCAAAGAAGTTTCCAAAAAATACGGAGTCTTAAAAGATGACGGAAGAGATAAACGTATTACTTTTATTGTAGATAAAAATGGAAATATTGCTAAGGTAATGGAAGTAAAAGATATTGAGTCCCATTCAAAGGATGTTTTTAATACAGCCTCGAAATTGTAGAATTTAATTAGCGAAGGTGAAAAAGCAGAACAGAAAACCCGCTCAGATTACAACAAGAATTCTTTTAAATTAATAAAGACAAGAATGTCTGTTCTACAATTAATCTTTCTCCTCAAGGTTTTCTCTTATCTTAGATATAAGCTTATAAATCCCGTACCCGGCTAAAGATAATCCGATTATACCGCCTGTATTCCTAACTACTTTGGAATTTGCCAGTTTTTCCAGACTCATACCGCCGCCGCGCTGTTTCATCTGATCCTGGGAATAAATGGAATCCATGAATTCTACACGGTCTTTTAGAGATTTAAAAGCAATTGTAAGATTTGAGTTGTCCTTGACCGGGGTAAAAGTAATAGCGCATTTCTCCGGCTCATTTTCGTCGATGTCGTCCATTAATTCAAAATCCCACTTTCCTCTGAAAATGGTATAATTTACAACGCTTCTGTTCTCTCTTGAATGAAGCGGATCGCTGAAAACCAGTACCTTTTTGCCTTCTTCATTTACAATGGTTTTCGGCTTAAAATTCTCCTCATCCGGAACTGGCTCATCTTTTTCAATTGAAGAAAGAGGCTGAACTTCATTGGCTTTTTCTTTTAATATATCTTTCGGTTTTTTCAATTATTCCTCATAATTCTTACTTCTAAAATAAAAGATTTTAACCGGAAATTTCAATAAAATCAGATTTAGTTTACCTGGTACTATTCATTCCGGGTTTGGAACTAATATAAAAATAAATTATACTGCATTAAAAGTATCCGGCATAATAAATGTTTTTAATCACCCTGTGCATGAAAAAATCAATTTATACTAATTATCAGATTTTTTAGATTGCATCTTAAATTTTAATCAACTTTAATATTTAGATTTAGTTATGAAAAAAATCATGCTGCCGATTAGTTTTGCGCTTGCTGCCATCTTTTTTGCGAGTCCTATACAATATAAAAAAACTGAAGCTGAAATAGTATTGAAAGATACCCTCCAGACCCTTCAGCCTAAGAGTTATTATTCAGAAGAAAACCAGTTGATTAATACAATCTTAACTAGATACCATTACAGGAAATTCCGGCTGAATGATTCTCTTTCATCTGTTATATTCGACCGTTTCATAAAAGCTCTCGATTATAACAGAAGCTACTTTCTGAATTCCGATATAGAAAATATTGAAAAATACAGGAATACATTCGATGACGATTTGAAAGCAGGTAATTTGAATCCTGCATTTGAAATTTTCAATCTGTACAAGCAGAGAGTTAATGAAAGGGTTGATTATGTGAACGGAATTCTGGAAGAGGAATTTGATTACTCTATAGACGAATCTTTCCGGACAAACAGAGAAGAAGCCGAATGGCCGGCGGACATGCATGAAATAAACGAAATCTGGAGAAAACGTGCAAAGAATGATGCTTTGAACCTGAAACTCTCCGGGAAAGACTGGAGCTCCTCCGTGGAAACGCTGAGAAAAAGATATGAGAATATAAGGCGCGCAGTCAATCAGTACAACGATGAAGATGTATTTCAGCTTGTTATGAATTCGTATACGGAATCTATTGATCCTCATACAAATTATCTTTCGCCGAATGTATCCGATAATTTTAAAATTGATATGAGGCGTTCCCTTGAAGGAATCGGTGCGCAGCTTCAGACTGAAGATGAATACACTAAAGTAGCTGATTTAATTCCGGGAGGGCCGGCATTTAAAAGTAAGCTTCTCCACCGTAACGACAAAATTATCGGCGTTGCCCAGGGCGAAGACGGTGAAATGGTTGACGTTATCGGATGGCGGATTACAGATGTTGTTCAGTTGATCAGGGGTCCAAAAGGTACTGTAGTCCGGCTCCAGATTCTTCCGGCAGAGGAGGGCGCAAAAGCAGTTGCAAAAGAGATAAAACTAATACGCGAGAAAGTCACTCTTGAGGATCAGTCTGCAAAAAAAGATATCATGGAGATTGAACAGAATAATCATAGCTATAAATTCGGAGTAATTACAATACCGGCTTTTTATATCGACTTCGAAGAACAGCAGAAAGGTGTAAGGAATTATAAAAGCACTACAAGAGACGTAAGGAAATTAATTAAAGAGCTCCAGGAGGAAAAGGTCGACGGAATATTAATTGATCTGCGAAATAACGGAGGGGGTTCGCTCAGTGAAGCAGTGCAGCTCACCGGATTATTCATTAAAGAAGGGCCGGTTGTACAGGTAAAAAACTCCGATGGAACAGTTGATGTAAATGAAGATCCTTCACCGGATATTGCATACAGCGGACCGCTTGCTGTACTAGTAAATAAGTTCAGCGCATCGGCATCCGAAATATTTTCGGGAGCAATTCAGGACTACGGCAGAGGTTTGATAATTGGAGAACAGACGTATGGAAAAGGTACGGTTCAAAATTTAATTGATCTAAATAAATTAATGAATGAGTCATCCGATGATCTCGGACAGGTAAAACTGACCATTGCAAAATATTACAGGGTTACAGGCGGAAGCACTCAAAACCTCGGCGTAATTCCGGATATATCATTTCCGTCTGCAATTGATTCGAAAGAATTCGGAGAAAGTTCCGAGCCAAGCGCACTCCCCTATGATCAGATAAACTCTACCGACTTTACTAAAGCAGGAAATTTAAAGAATCTTCTTTCAGAACTCATACGAAAACACCAGGAAAGACTTAAAGATAATCCCGAATATGATCTTTTACTGGAAGATATTGAAGAAATGAAATCGCAGCGTGAGAATAAAATTGTCTCTTTAAATGAAGAAAAACGGAAAAAGGAAAAAGAAGAACTGGAAGAAAAACGATTCCAGCGTGAAAATGAACGGAGAAGCAAACAGGGGTTGAAACTGCTTGAAAAAGGGGAAAAAGTAACCGATGAAGAAAATAAAAAATCCGATTTTTTGCTTGATGAAGGAGCAAATATCTTAGCTGATCTTATTAGTTTAACTACCGGCTAATTTTAAAGGGTAATTGTAAGGTACTTATTTTCATTAATCTTACTCTATTCTTTCTCTTTCTCTTACTCTTTCTCTTACTCTTTCTTCCTTAACTTCCATATTTTTTCTGGAACTTTTAAGAAAGCAGAAAAGTGCAAGGTTCAGCTTTCAAAAAGTTTAATAATATGGGAGAATACAATGAACCGTTCCTTTTTATTTTTTTTAGCATTTCTAACACTTTCTTTCAGGTTTATTCCGGATGTCTTTGCATCTGCGAAATTCACCCCGACAGATAAAAATAAAAATGTAGTACAAATTGCACTTCTTTTAGATACAAGCAACAGCATGGATGGCCTTATCGATCAGGCAAAAACCCAATTATGGAAAATTGTAAATGAAATGGCCAGATCAAAAAGAGACGGAACAAACATAAATCTTAATGTTGCCCTTTATGAATACGGGAATGATAATCTTTCATACGATGAAGGATATGTAAGACTTGTATCTCCTCTTACGAACGATCTAGACAAAATATCCGAAGAACTTTTTAAGCTAAAGACATACGGCGGAAACGAATACTGCGGCACTGCTATTTCCGAAGCAGTAAAGGATCTTAAATGGACCAAAGACAACGATGAATTAAGATTAATTTTTATCGCCGGCAATGAACCTTTTAATCAGGGAGATGTTGATTTTAAAAGCTCCTGCCGCAATGCAATATCTAAAGGAATAATTATTAACACCATTTACTGCGGTAATTATGAAGAGGGAAAGCAGACTTTTTGGAAAGAAGGTGCAGATTTGGCAGACGGCAAGTATATGAATATAGATCAAAACCAGGAGATTACTTTTATTGAAACTCCTTATGATAATGAGCTGGCAGCATTGGGACAGCAGTTAAATGGTACTTACATCGGATACGGCACTTTAGGAAAAGATTATAAGAAAAGACAAGCGAAGCAGGATCTTAATGCATCCAATCTTTCAATAACTGTAGCTGCTGAAAGAACAGTTACAAAATCCGGAAGTCAGTATAAAAATGAAGCATGGGATATTGTTGACGCTGAAAAGGAAGGGAAAGTAAAAGTTTCTGAAATACCCGACGAACAGCTTCCCGAGGAAATGCTGAAAATGAGCAAAGAAGAACGAGTGATTTATGTTGAAAAGAAAGCAAAAGAAAGAGAAAATATTCAGAAAGAAATTGAAGAATTAAACAAAAAGAGAGCCGCCTTCATAATTAAAAAACAATCTGAAACCAAAGATAATACTCTGGACGCGGCAATGCTCAAAATTATAAAAGAACAGGCCTCGAAGAAAAAATATTCTTTTGATTAATTTAAATTTTTTAAGCGGGAGTAAAAAGAGTATGAAGACTAAATTCTTAACTGCTTTATTTATTTCCTTCTGTTTATACCGGAATATATTGGCAGACGGATTAATTATTGTTCCGCAGCCCGGTCCTCTTCCGACTCCATTCCCACTCGAAGTCGTTTATCACCACGTTGATGTAAATATAAACGGGAACGTTGCCGAAACTTATATCGACCAGGAATTCTATAATCCTACGGATTATCTGCTGGAAGGTTTCTACATTTTCCCTATTCCGGAAGATGCCGTGATAAAGAATTTCAGCATGGTGATTAACGGGAAAGAAACCCAGGCGGAATTGCTGGATGCAGTAAAAGCAAGACAAATTTATGAAGATATCGTAAGACAGGTAAGAGATCCTGCACTTTTGGAGTATACAAACCGGGGTTTATTTAAAGTAAGAATATTTCCAATCGAACGGCGCAGCTCAAAAAAAATCAGTATAAGCTACCGTCAAATTCTTGACTCCGACAATGGAATGTTTGAATATGTTTATCCTTTAAATACCGAAAAATTTTCCGCGAAGCCGTTAAAGAATGTCAGCATAAATGTAGAGCTGAAAACGAATAACGAAATTAAAAATATCTATTCCCCCAGCCACATTGTAGATATTATTCACAAAGATAATAACAGCTCAAAGATTTCTTTTGAAGAAGAGGATACAAAGCCCGATATAGATTTCAAGCTTTATTACAGCACTAATAATGAAGATGTTGGGCTTTCGCTTTTATCTTATAAAGAAAGCGGAGAAGAAGGCTATTTTTTCCTGACCGCTGCTCCTTCTTTCGTAATCGACAACAGTAATATTGATTCTAAAGATATAACATTTGTTATAGATGTTTCCGGCAGCATGGCCGGAGATAAGCTGAAGCAGGCAAAACGTGCACTTCTTTACTGCATAAATAATTTAAACCAGAATGACGGCTTTGATATAATAAGATTTTCTACCGAAGCAAATTCTCTTTTTAATAATCTTGTAGAGACTGATAATCAAAATATAAATAAGGCTGAAAAATTTATTGAAGACATGAAGGCAGTTGGGGGAACAAACATTGAGGAAGCTTTAGAGCTTGCTTTAAAAGAAACCGGCAGCGCAAAAAGAACACATCTTATTGTTTTTATAACAGACGGCAAGCCAACTATAGGTGAGACTAACGATGAGAAGCTGTTAAAAAGAGTTGAACAAGCAAACCGTGAAAATAAACGTATCTTTACATTCGGCGTCGGTAATGAGATCAATACGCATCTGCTGGATAAAATTACGGAGCTTACTAGGGCAACACGTTCGTATATTTCTCCCGATGAAGATATCGAAATAAAAATATCTTCTTTTTATGATAAAGTTCAATCCCCGGTCTTGACTGATCTTTCGCTGAATGTACCGAACAGAATTAAAATTTTTAAAACATATCCAAAAGAGCTGCCCGATTTATTCCGCGGAACAAGCTTAACAATTTTCGGCAGGTATGAGGGAGAAGGTCCTGCATCAATAAGCCTAAGCGGATTTCTAAAAGGTGAGAAAAAAACATTCAGGATCGAAACTGAATTTACTGCAGACAACGATGAATACAATTTCATTCCGCCGATCTGGGCTTCACGCAGAATCGGATTTCTTCTTGATCAAATCAGATTAAACGGCGAAGATAAAGAACTGATTGAAGAAATAACCGAGCTTGCCAGGGAACATGGAATTGTCACTCCATATACCAGTTATTTAATTATGGAGGATGAAGATTTTCGTTTAAGAAGAAACGGATTAGCAAGGGATTTTCAGACGCTTCCGCAG
>DAISZW010000099.1:0-1569 GCA_036824595.1 Ignavibacteriaceae bacterium | reverse complement strand
AGATTTTCGTTTAAGAAGAAACGGATTAGCAAGGGATTTTCAGACGCTTCCGCAGTTAGAGGAGTTAAGAATTCAATCTGAATCTAATTTTAGTGCAATGAAACTGAAGAGCGGCGTCAGCAGTGTTACGGCAAGCGAAGAGCTGCAGGCATTGAACTCTGCATCCAATTTCGCAGAAACTAAGCAGGGATCGGATAGGATTAATTTCAAAGATGAGAATGGAGTTCAGCAGAATTTATCAACTCAGGTGAAAAATATTTTAGGAAGAGCAGTTTACCAGAGCGGAAAATTCTGGGTCGATTCGGAGCTGCAGAACCAGGAAAACAAAAGGCAGAAAAGGATTCAGTTTAATTCAAAAGAATACTTCAAACTTTTAAAGGATAAACCTGAAACATCACAATTTCTTGCATTAGGACAGAATGTAAGATTTTACTTTGATGATACTTTTTATGAAATATTTGAATAAAAAAAAGAAGGGATAAGCTGCAATTCCTATCCCTTCTACTAAGGAGGCTGAGTGTATGGGAAAAAATTTTTAAGCCGCCGCCAGCTGCGCCATTAATTTCCTTTTTGCAATTGGAAAAATTGTAGCGGAAAATGGAAAGTCCAGGTCCGTTTCGCAAATAAATGTCGCCGGGTTCGGCAGATCATCGAACTCATGGATCAAATCAAGCTTAATTGTTTCTGGAGATTCTTCTATCCGTCCTTTTTTAATCGCCCTTACATATTTTGTTTTTAATGCACGGTATTGATCGCTCTCCGAAGAAAACAAAGAACATTCGAACCTGTGTATCTGAAGAAGCAATTCTTTATTATCCGGCACCAGAAAATATCCTTCGCTTCGGTGCAGCGGCAGAATACCGACATTTTCAATTTTCAGATTTTCTTCAACGTATTCATGTATTGTTACTCCCTCTTCAATTGCATCTTTTATCTTAGGAAGCGCCCAATCTATAAGATCAAACAAAAATTCCACATGGGAGGTAATATCTTCTGTTTTATCGTAAATTATTTTTTTATTTTTTAAATCATATTCCTTTATCTGCTTCGGGAAAGCTACTTCAAGATTATTCTTCTGATTTCTGATATCCTGAAGCTGATTCACCAAAGCCACCAGATCGGAAAATGCCGGGTACAATCTTTTTTTATTGAATTCGTGCAAATACTCTTTTAAACCGCCAAGCACTTTGTACTGGTTCAGTTCAAAATCGGTATCCAGCGACATAAATGCACTTAAATTTAAACCTTTCATAACTACCTCTGAACACCTTACCTTTTTACTTATTACTATTGTTCTGATAGAAAAATGACAAATATTATACCAAGCCGGAAAAAATAGTTTCTGACGCGATTATGTGATTTAGGTGGAAGGAATGATAAATTATGTATGAAAAACGGATAAATAAAAAATATTTAAAGGAATTTTTACAAAGGTAATAATTCCAACAAGTTGGAGAAAAAAATTTTTACCGTAAATTATTCATGGGAGTATACGTTTCAGGTGCTGTTGCCCGCTTATAACATAACTCAAAATTTTTCGAATCAGAGAAAAAGAATCTTATTTTTTTA
>DAISZW010000098.1:5982-12451 GCA_036824595.1 Ignavibacteriaceae bacterium | reverse complement strand
ATCCCCATGTGATACATGTAAGTCTACTTGTATTTTAACGAATTATTGCCATATTTTAGTATTATTAAATGGCATATCTATTGAGAATTTATTTCTGCAAGAACTATCGAGGGCAACATTCTTGAAAGAAATTAACGCTAATATTGTAGCCGGTAATAATAAATTATTAATCGGCGACTACAAAGGGGCTATCCTGGAGTTTACCAAGGCAATTATAATCGATCCGACTCTGCCTCATCCTTATGCCAGCAGGGCAGCGGCAAAATTTGAATTAATGGATTACGAAGGAGCAGTGTCGGATTGTAAAGAAGCACTAAAACTGCACTTCAAATCGGAATATAATTCAGGCAGAACTATTTCAAGAAATACAATCAATCCGATTTACGGCAGGCTGTATTATTTAATAGGCTTGTGTAAAATTCTATTGGATGATAAAGAAAACGGCTTCCTGAACTTAAATAGTGCTCATATGCTTGGAAACCCGGATGCTGCAGATATGATTAGGATTTACACCTAAGAAGAGTTCAAGATTAAGTTCAAGTTCAAGATTCAGTAAAATTAAGGTTCATGGATTAAGTGATTGAAGTCCTTGCACTACGATTGAACTTAAACTTGAACTTAAACTTGAACTTAAACTTGAACTTACACTTGAACTTGAACTCTATTTCCTGTGCCTCTGAATAAATCCCCTGTATGGTATTGAAGCCTGAATTGTAATAAATGCGTTATTATCGATTGATTCAATCAGTTTTATCGCTTCCCTCTGAAGCTTTCTCTGAGTAATAACCATAATTAATGAAACATCGCCCGTCCCTCCTTCACCCGGAAGAACAGTCGCTCCGTATTTATTTCTTCTTAAAATATCTACAATTTCTTCAGTATGATGGCGCGAAATTACATTCAACTGTATATGTCCCAAACCTATTTTCTGTTCAATAGTAATTCCGACAATGTTTCCGACTGCAAAACCTGTTGCATAGCCGAAGAGATTAATAATATTATCAAGATGCTGCATAATAAACCTGATTGCCAGTATCCATATCATAACTTCAACGAAACCGGTTAATGCGGCTCTGTATTTTCTTCCCTGCACTACTAAAATTGTGCGCATTGTTCCTAACGAAACATCGCAGATCCTCATGAACATAATAAGGAGTGCACCTAAAATCATTTCAGTCATATTTGTACCTATATAACTAAAAATTGTCCGTTAAAATAAAATAATTAAAATTTATTATATATATTTTAAGCTCTTTTAAACAATCTTATTATAATGTACGAAAACGAAAGACAGGAGTTAGTTGAAAAGCTGGCTCAGCACGGGATAGATGATGCTAATGTGCTTAACGCGATGAATAAAGTTGAGCGTCATAAATTTGTTCCTCAAGCTTTGCTGCATCATGCATATAAAGATGTAGCCCTTCCGATCGGCTACGGACAGACAATATCACAGCCTTACACGGTTGCTTACATGACACAGGCTATGGAATTAAATTCAGGTTCAAAAGTTCTGGAAATAGGAACCGGTTCCGGCTACCAGGCGGCCATACTTTTCGAGATGGGAATGAGAGTTTACACAATAGAACGGCAGTTTGAAATTTACTTAAAAGCTCAAAAGCTTTTTGATGAACTTGCAGTTAGGGTGCATACAAAATTTGGTGACGGTACAATCGGTTGGGAGGAATTCGCTCCCTATGATGGAATTATTGTTACAGCCGGTTCTCCGTCTATCCCCGGTTCATTAAAAAAGCAGCTTTCGATTAATGGAAAGTTGGTAATTCCTGTGGGAAGCAAAGCTTCTCAGATCTTAAAAATAGTAACCAAAATTGACCAGGATAAATTTGAAATTCAGGATATACCCGAATTCATTTTCGTACCGCTTATCGGAAGGGAAGGATGGGAAGATAAGTAGAGCCTGCCGTCGGAGGTAGTTTAGATTAAAGTTCAAGTTCAAGTGCAAGTTTAAGATCAAGTTCAAACCCAATTATTTAAATCAATGATAGTTAAATGAAGAATAAAATTCGTATTGCCTCTGGACAAGGTTTTTGGGGCGATTTAATCGATGCACCTTATTCACAGGTTACAAAAGGTGATATCGATTATCTTGTGCTGGACTATCTCGCTGAAGTTACAATGTCCATTCTTCAAAAGCAGAAAAATAAAAATCCTCAATTGGGTTATGCTAAAGATATTCCGGAGTTAATGAGACGTATTCTTCCTTACTGCCTCCAAAAAGGAATCAAAGTCATTACAAACGGCGGAGGAGTAAATCCATCAGCCTGTGCAGATGCGGTACTTGAAGCGGCAAGAAGCTTAGGTTGTAAAGAATTAAAGATCGGAATTGTTTTTGGAGATGATGTGAAAAACCGGATAAATGAATTTATAAATTCCGGACTCGAACTGAATAATATGGAAAACGGCGCTTCAATAAAGACTATTCAGGATAAAATACTTAGTGCAAATGTATATTTTGGTGCTTTCCCGATCGTTGAAGCATTAGAAAAAGGAGCGGATATTGTAATTACCGGCAGAACAACAGATACGGGGCTAACTCTTGCTCCGATGATTTATGAGTTTGGATGGAATAAAATTAATTTTGATTTAATGGCAGCCGGAACAGTTGCGGGGCATGTCCTTGAATGCGGTGCACAGGCTTCAGGCGGAAATTTTCTCGGTGACTGGGAATCAATTGATAACATGGCTGAAATCGGTTTTCCCATTGCAGAAGCTTATCCAAACGGCGAAATAATAATTACAAAGCATAACGGTACGGGAGGGAGGGTTTCATTTGAAACTGTTGCCGAACAACTAGTATATGAAATCGGGGATCCCAAATCTTATATTACTCCTGATTGTATAGCAGATTTCACTACAATAAAACTGCAGGACTTAGGAAACAACAGAGTTAGGCTGTTTGATATTAAAGGAGCTAAACCTACAGATTATTATAAAGTTTCATGCTCTTATTCAAGCGGTTTCTCGGCCGCAGGTACCCTGACTTATTCCTGGCCGAAAGCACTAACAAAAGCAAAGGCCGCTGATTCAATATTAAGAAAAAGATTGGAAAATCTTGGACTATCTTTTGACGAAATAAGAACCGAATTTGTAGGCTACAATTCATGTCATGGACCATTATCTTTTCAAGTTGAGGAAGAAAAAATTAATGAGATAATGCTGCGGATTGCAGTAAGATCGGAAAGCTATGAGTCTGTCGAAAGATTCGGGAGAGAAATTGCGCCGTTGATTCTTACTGGTCCGCCTAGTGTAACAGGATTTGCCGGCGGTCGGCCCAAGCCGAGTGAAGTAGTTGCTTATTGGCCGGCTCTTCTTCCGAAAAAGCTTGTAAATCCTGAAGTAAAAATTGTAGATTTATCCTAATCCTCCCTGCGGCATGTTTAATTCAGGATCTTTATTATTATTTGTGTGATTATGAAAATAAAATTAAAAGATATAGCTCACGGCCGGAGCGGCGATAAAGGAAATGCCGCCAATGTTGGGATTATTGCATATGATCAGAAAGGATATGAAATATTAAGGAAACATCTTACCGCTGAAAGGGTTAAAAAACATTTTAAAGGAATATGCTTCGGCAAGGTTGAAAGATTTGAATTACCTAACATAATGGCACTAAACTTTTTGCTGAACGATACCCTTGGAGGAGGAGGAACAGTCTCACTTAAGCATGATGCACAAGGAAAAACATTAGCAGCAGCTCTGCTCAGGATGGAAATTGAAACCGAGTAGAAGCTTGATAAAACATATATTAAATCTAAAAATAATTATAACTGGAAGAATGATTATCAAATAAGAGAATTAATAGAAGAATATATCTGAGTCATTCAATCATTCACCCATTCAATCAAGGAGTTTTTTTTATGTATGAAGAAGAATTAAAATCATTGGACGAACTTAAAAACCGGGTAAACAATCTTCGAGGTTATCTTTGACGTTGACAGTAAACAAGGAAGGATAGATCAGCTACAGAAGCAAACCGCTGAACCAAACTTTTGGAATGATCAAATGGCGGCTCAAAAAATACTGCAGGAAATAAAATCGTTAGAAGCCTGGGTTACTATCTGGAAGGAACTTGAAAAAAAGGAAAAGAATCTGGAAGAATTTATCCAGCTTGCAAAATCAGAAAATGACGAATCTTTCTACAACGATATCGATACAGAATTAAGTTCTCTACTTAAATCTATTGAGGATGCTGAATTTAAAAGCATGCTCAGCGGAAAAGATGACGGGAAAAATTGCCTGCTTACTATTCATTCCGGAGCGGGCGGGACTGAGGCGCAGGATTGGGCTGAAATGCTGATGAGAATGTATTTACGTTGGGGAGAACAGAACGGTTATAAAATGAATATCATAGATTTGCTGGAAGGGGATGGAGCCGGCATTAAAAGTGCCACGGTTGAGGTTGAAGGGGAATATGCTTACGGATATTTGAAAGCTGAAAACGGCGTTCATAGATTAGTTAGAATTTCTCCCTTCGATTCGAATAAAAGAAGGCATACATCGTTTGCTTCCGTGTTTGTAATTCCGGAAATCGACGATACAATAGAGATTGAAATTAATCCTGCAGATTTAAGAATAGATACTTACCGTTCAGGAGGTAAAGGAGGGCAAAATGTAAATAAAGTTGAAACGGCTGTCAGGATTACTCACGTTCCTTCAGGAGTTGTTGCAGCATGTCAGAGTGAAAGGTCGCAGCTTCAAAATCGGACAAATGCAATGAAGCTTCTTAAAGCAAAACTATATCAAATTGAAAAAGAAAAACAGGAAGCTGAATTAAATAAAGTTGAAGAAGGCAAGCTGAAGATAGAGTGGGGAAGTCAGATCAGATCATATGTTTTTCATCCATACAATATGGTAAAAGATCATCGCACCGAAGTTGAAACATCCGATGTCCAGGGAGTTATGGACGGAGATTTAAATAAATTCATAAAGGCTTACCTGCTAAAGTTCAGCCAGAATTAATTTTCTAATTACTGCTTTCTCTTTGAAACAGGAGCCGCCGTACAGCATATTTTCTCATAATAAAGGGAATTCTTCCCCCTTCAATAATTTTTTTTAAGCGCCCGGGATAATCTGTCTGGATACCGTTTATTCCAAGTTTAAAAAGGCATCTTAGCTCTTTTCTCTTGTTTACTGTACATCCAACAACTTTCTCAACTCTATTCTCAGGATGATCAATATTGTGCTTCTCCTTTAGCTCTATATCAAATTGAACAACTCTTCTATATGTGGTCCAGTTTGCCAGAGTTATTTTTTGCGGCCTGAAAGCTAATGCATATTTATTATTGTATTTAATAGCTGCTTTAACTGCGCTGAAATCTTCGGGGTCAAGAACAAGTCCCACATTAGGTTCAATATCCAGACAATAATCGTATTGGGAAAAATTATCTTTTAAAACTTTTAGAACCTCAACTTCCGTAGTTTCAATTACTATTTTAAATTCCGGCTTATATGACTTCACAAGCTCGGTTAAGCAGTTGATCATATTTATTGAAAGGTTTGCGTTAGCTACCGGTGTTTTTATATCAAAAAAAACTAGTTTTATTTTATTTTGCTTTGAAACCCACTCAAAGAATTCTTTCAAAGTCGGAATATATGCTTTAGCCGGCCGGGGATTTCTTTTTCTTTTTTTATAATCGAAATTTTCCCTGAATTCTTTTAAAGTTAACTCATTGATTGGTTTTCTGAATTCACTGAACATCGGAGGAGGAAGCGGTTTGTATTTTACCCATGGTTCAAATCCCGATTCTCTCAGCAGAGCATTCATTTCGTTGGGATTCCAGTCATGCCACAGCACAACTTCGTTATCCTTTGTTAAACAAAGGTCGGTCTCAAGGGAGTTCGCTCCTTCCTTTAATGCTCTTTCAAAAGATTTAATTGTATTTTCAACTTCCTTTACCGGAACTCCGCGGTGACCGCAAATCAAAAAATTTCCGTTTTTATTAATATTTAGTTTTGCCCCTGGACATGGGCGAAAGAATTCAACAATCCAAGTTTTTATTAAAGAAAATGTTTTAAGCATGGCAGGTTATTGATAGTTTTCAAAAACTTTTTATTTTATTTTTAACTATAAACTTTTAAGCAGCACAATACCAAAATTATTACCAATGAAATCAAAAACAAACAAATCCAGACAGAAAAAGAAGAATAAAAAGAAGAACGATTTTTTTGATAAAGTCTATAAGATTGTGGCAAAAATTCCTTACGGCAAAGTTGCTACATACGGAGATATTGCAGAGGTATGCGGCATCAGATCATCCGCAAGAACTGTAGGATGGGCTTTGAACGGTGCAAAAGAAGGTTTACCATGCCACCGGGTCGTAAACAGATTCGGGGCACTTACAGGAAGACTGCATTTCGGAAGTCCTGAATTAATGGAAGATCTGCTTCGCTCCGAAGGTGTGGAATTCACCGAGGACGGCTGCGTTAATTTAGAGAAACATTTGTGGCGTCC
>DAISZW010000098.1:0-5882 GCA_036824595.1 Ignavibacteriaceae bacterium | reverse complement strand
ATGCAGTTATTTACTCTTTTCCGCTTTATTTTCATAGCCGCCTTGTTTGATAGTTAAGTGCGTTACTTTTCCCGATTCATCTTTAAAGAATTTGATCTGTGCGGAGACAACTTTCAGAAAGAATTCTGTTTCCGATTCAGGGAAAATCTCAAACTTGGGCTGTCCGGTAACTTGTGTATATATTTTATCATCTTCTCTGGTAATAGTGCATTTAACTCCGTTTCCAAGATCATAATCCCCGGTATAATGATCATAAATTGACGGGTCGACTTTTATTTCTGTTTTTGGTTTCAGTTTTGGTACTTTTAATTCCTGTCCTCCTTGTTTGTGTATTGCATGATCAACTTCTCCTTTTTCATCTTTAATAAAGGTTATTTGGGCATCGACAACCTTCCAGAAAAATTCATTCTCCGAATTCGGGAAGATTTCAAATTTACTTTGTCCGCTTAACTGGGCAAACAATTTATCATCTTCCGCAGATACCGTCATAATTTGTCCACCAGGATATTCATATTGTCCTTCATAATTTTTATAAGAGATGCTGGATACACTAAGGTTAACTTCATATGTCTCCTGATCTTCCATCTGCTGCCACAAATAAATTTCGGAAATTCTTCTTCCGGTTGATGTTGCATCCAATCCGGGAAGTGTAGGAGCACAGTTTAAGAGAACCGCAACCGTAAAATTTTGATCGGGAAATCTGGTTAGATCGCTGTTAAAGCCATGAAGACCTCCGTTGTGGCCTATTTGCTTTAAACCGCGGATTTCGGTTAATAACCAGCCGTATCCATACACATTTTTGCTGCTGTCTTTTGTCGTTACAGGTGTAAATGCCGGATCTAGACTTTCTTTTTTTAATATCTTCCCATTAAAAAGTGCTTCATTCCATTTGAAAAGATCTTCAACTGTTGAATAGAGAGAACCTGCACCTCCTGCTCGCGACATATCCCAGTTCAATGCTTTAGATACTGAATCATTCTGGTATGCATAACCCAGTGCTTCATTATCAAGCTTTGCACTGGACGTATGAACTCCTGTATTCTTCATTCCGGCCGGATCGAATAAATTCTCTTGCAGGAATTTATTGTAGCTCATTCCGGATACTTTTTCTATTAGGTATCCCAGGATAAAATAACCGGAATTGTTATAGTTCCATTTATCACCGGGATTGAATTCATAGCTGTATTTTTTTATTTGCTCAACTAGTTCTTCCGGTTTAACTTCAACAGTGACTCTATTAATGAAGTCCGGATCGTTGGTGTAACTGTGTATTCCCGAGGTATGTGTCAGCAGGTGGTGAATTTTCACTTCATCTCCGCGCGGAAAATCAGGTATAAATTTGGAAAGTGGATCATTAACACTGAGCCTTCCCTTTTCCTGTAGTTTTAAAATTGCAGCAGCAGTAAACTGCTTTGTAATTGAACCGATACGGAACTTAGTATTTATATTGACCGGAATTTTATTTTCAACATCCGCATATCCATATCCTTTTTCATATAGGATTTTTCCATCCTTTGCAATTAAAACTGCAGCCCCGGGATAATTTTCTTTGATTGCCTCATCAAAAACTGCATCAACCAGCTTTTCTGCGGGAGGCATAGATATATCGGTCTTTGCCCCTTTTTCAATAAGAAAATCTGCAATCTTTTTTCTTCCGGTGATCTGTGCAGCCTGCAGTGGAGTAAGTCCTAAATGTATTGAAGAATTCACATCAGCATTATTATTAATTAACAATTTGACTGCATCAAGATTTCCCTGAATGCTGTAATCCACTAATTTTTCTGCAAATGAAGAATGACCAAGCGCCCGGCATGAAAACGACCATGCATACTGCATATTCTGCACTTTAATAAGTATCTCATTCCGGCCTTTTTGTAATTTTACAGGAAACAGATCATCATCTTTTTGGAGCGGTCTTCCAACCCAGTTTTCATGAACTTTTTCCTGGTTTACCCATATTTTAATACCGTCGTCGCTGCCTGCTGCCATTAAAAATTCTTTCTCTTCCGGCATATTGATTTCGGCATAAGCGTACGCAGTAACAAAAGATGTATCTCCGTAAACTTTAATGAAGTCAAGAATTCCATCTTTGCCTTCCGCATACTGCCACTTGTAATCATTGTTTTTATATTTTAACTTTTCAATTTTAACACTCTTTACGATATCAGAAGGTAAAGGATCGTCCGTTTCAAATACTTTCTTTTGTGTTTCCTGGTCGAGAGGATCGGCAGCCCCATCGAATACCGGAAGAGTTCCCAGTAGCATCCATCTGTTCATGAATTCATCTGTTTGTAATCCCCTGTAAACAGCAGAGCTGCTATCCTTTTCATCATAATTCATACTCTTTGCACAGCTAAATGTGCTGTAGAAAGCTAGAATAAAGGCAGCAAAAAAGGCAAAACAAAATCCGTTTAATCTTTTCATTTTAGTCTCCCTTAATTGAAGATAAAATAGTTGAAGTAATTAAATATTCTTGAATTCCCTGGGGGAAGATGTAAGAAGAGAATATGGTCAAGATCTTTATTATGAGAGAGAAAGCAGTGAATCACTCCCATTCAAAATTATTTCCCGAAGTTATATATCTGTGAACTTTTAAAGATGAAATTCCCGAATCTAATTTTATATAAATTTTATTCCGGCTCTGCTCAAAATTTTCCGTTCTGTATAAACCGCTTTTAATTTTATCGAAATCATCGAAATCTTTTGAAGATAAAAATGAATGAGTGCGTACTTCGCATCCCGATGATTCAGGAACCGTAATCTCAATATATGAAGCCCCGGCATCTATTTCCAGATTTATTTTTTCAACTTTATCACCGAGCCTGATTTTTACGGAAGCGGCTCCAACATCAATTTTAACATTTTCAGTTTTATAACCGGATAAATCAAAATCAACTGCTGCCGCCCCGAGATCAAAATCCATGTTCCATACAGGCGCGGGGTTCAGTTTCATTTCCACTTTATTCTTTACCTTTCCGTCAACGATTCTGAAATGTGTCTTTTCCATTTTAAAATTGATGTCGGTCCGGTCCTCCAGATCATTCCTATCCAGCGAATAATTCCCCTTAGAGCTTCTTACAACAGCCGAAATTAAACCGCCGGTTGTATCCTCAATATAAAATGCACCTGCACCGGCATCAAAATTTAACGATGCATATTTTATTTTTTCACTGTAAGGTTCATAAAAATCTTTAACACTAGTTTCGCCGTCTTCATCAATTACAACCATCCCGTCATTATTAAAAATATGACGGTGGAAAAAATTAAATCCGGAATCAAAAAATGAAAAGATTGCCAGGGCAAGCACCAAAGCCGTTAAAGCTGTCAGGATATTTTTTATTATGTCATTCTTGATAATTAATGCAATACCCCAAAGAATTAAAACCGCAGGCCAAAGCTTCCAGAATACCGACCAGTCGAGTTCAATATCGGTAATGTTATTTATAAGAATCAATAATCCGAAAGAGATGAACAAAATGCCCCAGAAAATATAACGCGGCTTCATTACAACACCCCTTAATTTGTGTTTAATTTTTTTGAATTAATCAAAAGCCCGATGCCGACTGCAATCAAAACAAGTGAAAGGAAATCTGTAAAATGAATATGAGGTATAAAATTATCTGCGAGAAAAAATAGTCCTAATAAAATCAATCCGATACCCAGGAAAATAAGTCTTTTCTTTTTTCTTTCTTCGGTTTTTCTCGAATATTCTTCATACTGAGCAGCTGTGTTAGGATCCGTATTTTGACCCGTTTCTCCGGCGGCAGTTTCTGCTGTTCCGGCAGAAGTAAAAACCGGGTAAGGTTCTTCCGGCACGATAATCCACAGCAGGATATAAGCAATTACTCCGCTTCCGCCTAAAAAAAGTGAAACGACGAAAATAATTCTTACCAACGTCGGATCGATGTCAAAATATTCGGCTAATCCTGCTGCAACTCCGCCTATTGTTCTATTTTTCCTGGAACGATATAATTTCTTGCTCATTTTAAACCCTGCTAAAATATTGTAAAAATTCAGAGTAATAATAGTAAAAAAGAGATATTAACATCGAACTTTATTTATTTCTGGTTCTTTGGATTGAACTCCGGATAAATGACTAAATAAACGGTTTAATTTATTGATGACGCTGATGGAAAACCGGAATCATTGTTTATACTATAGGACTTAGCTATTTTTGAAAAAAAATATTCAATGAAAATAGCAGTTTGCCAGATAAATACGACCGTCGGCGCTATTTCACAGAACAAAGCAAAGATAATCGATTCATACTACAATGCTTTAAAAGATAAGCCCGATCTGGTTGTCGTACCGGAACTTGCATTGGTCGGTTATCCGCCTCTCGATCTGGTTGAGAAAAAGGAATTCCGCAAAGCTGTGGGTCATGCTGCATTGGAAATTGCGTCGATAACCAAGGATGCCGGATTAATTTTCGGATCAATAACCGAAAGAATAGACAGGATCGGGACAGACATTCACAACTCTGCCATCCTCTGCTACAACGGAAAAATTCAATTCATTCAGGATAAATCTTTAATACCTAACTACGATGTTTTCGATGAAATGCGTTATTTCAATCCCGCTGCCGAAGTTTTTATACACGAATTTAAAGGAGAAAAACTGGGTATTTCTATCTGCGAAGATATTTGGAACGATGCAGACTACTGGTTCCGGCAGCGCTACAACAGGGATCCTGTAAATGAATTAATTGCGAAAGGTTCAACTCTGCTTATAAATATTTCGGCCAGCCCTTATTCTTATGGTAAAAGGGAAGACAGAAAAAAAATGCTTTCGGTATTAACAAAGCAGAATAAAATCGGACTGGTGTATGTCTGTTTTGCCGGAACTCAAACTGATCTGATTTTTGACGGCGCAAGCATGTGTTTTGATAAATCGGGAAACCTTGTTGCTTTGGGAAAGAATTATGAAGAAGATTATTTCGTTTACGATTCTAGTAATGAATATCCCCCAATCGAAAATTCAGAAGGCTCTTTTGAAGAAGAAGTCCTGAATGCTTTGATATTCGGACTGAAAGAATACTGTACAAAGGTTGGTTTTAACAAAGTACTTTTAGGTTTGAGCGGCGGTATAGATTCGGCTCTTGTTGCTTACGTTGCAGTACAGGCAGCCGGAAAAAGAAATGTAAATGCAGTATTAATGCCTTCGAAATACTCAACGGAGGGGAGCATTAAAGATTCACTAAAATTAATTAATAAGTTAGGCATTGCTTACGATAAAGTTCCAATCCAGCCTGCAGTTGACACCGCTTTACAGACACTCAGGCCGGTTTTTGGAGATTTGCCTGAAGACATCACGGAAGAAAATATTCAAGCCCGCATGCGTGCGGTATATTTAATGGCTGTTTCAAATAAGTTTAACTATTTACTTTTAACTACCGGAAATAAATCCGAAATGGCAGTCGGGTATTCTACCCTATACGGAGATATGGCCGGAGGATTAGCTGTTATAGCGGATATATATAAAACCGATATATACAGAATTGCTAGATATATAAACCGGAATGAGGAAATTATTCCGAACGAGATTATAGAAAAAGTACCTTCGGCCGAATTAAGCTTCGGACAAACTGATCAGGATGTTCTGCCGCCGTATGAGGTGCTCGATAAAATTTTAAGAATGTATCTTGAAGAGAATAAAGAAATAGATGAAATTACAGAATTAACAGGGGATAAAGATTTAGTAAGAAAAGTCCTTAGAATGGTGGATTTAAATGAATTTAAAAGGAAACAGGCAGCACCTGCATTGCGTGTTTCAAAGAAAGCTTTCGGCTACGGAAGAAGATACCCGATTGTTCAGGGATGGAGAAGGTAAAGAGAAATTTAAAGATTACATGATAAAAAAAATTAAGATTAAAAAATTGAAAT
>DAISZW010000264.1:0-3472 GCA_036824595.1 Ignavibacteriaceae bacterium | reverse complement strand
ATCCTTTCTTATTTTTATAGATAGCAGAAAAATTTCAAAATAAAATCACGCCTAAAGATACAGCTTGGGTTTCCGGTCAATCCCGAATCTTATCTTATTTTTATTTTGTTAATTTGAGATTTGGGATTGACTAAATATTAGCCTAGGATAATTACACCTAGAATAATAATGAAAATCCCTAGTATGATATCTATAGGAAGGATATTAATTAAAGAAAGTTCAACGCTCTTGCGGTCATTGGGTGAGACTGCTTTTAAACCTGCAGGTGCAGGAAAGCTTTTAGCTATATTTTTTATTGCGTCAAACATAATAAAATTTGGGAAACAATATAAAACATGATGGTTATCTTGTCAAGTTAAATTTCAATTAATTATGTTTTTTTCTCATTTGTTTATGATTTACCGGATTCGATGAATAAATATTCAGCTTAAAGAAAATTTTTTCACTCTTAGGAAATATTTTAACGAATTGTTCAGAATAAGCATGCTAAAAAAAGATTTTATTATCTCTAAACCTTTTAATCGGTTTTTAACACACATTGTTTCTGAAAGCAGATTAAAACTTATTTAATATCCTGATAACTATTCCTGTCTGTTAATATCCTCACTTAAAAAAGGTTCTAAAGTAAAAGGAAAATTTTTAAAAAAATTTAATTAAAGAAAAACTTTTTATTGAAGCCTGAGATATGTATTTTATATGTTTTAATGAATCTCAAAGAATCTTGTTGTGAGAATTAAACAAACAAGGGAATTTAATCTCGCATTTCGTTTCGTTACCGAAACAAATCAGAATATTTTTTTAACCGGAAAAGCAGGTACCGGCAAAACAACTTTCCTTAAATACCTTCAGCATAATTCAACAAAAAAAATTGCAGTAGCAGCACCCACAGGTGTTGCCGCAATAAATGCCAGGGGAGTAACACTTCATTCATTATTTCAGCTTCCATTTGGGATAATTCTGCCTAACCTGTCGCATATGTATAAAAGCAGCGAGATCAGCAGTCATCCTGTATTATCTAAAATCCGCTACAATAAAGAGAAAATAAATTTACTTCGGAGCATAGAACTTCTTGTAATCGATGAGGCCAGCATGCTTGCGTCATATACGCTGGACGCCATAGATGCTGTTCTTAAAAATGTAAGAAGAAATGACATGCCTTTCGGAGGGGTCCAGGTTTTATTCATAGGGGATCTTTTCCAGCTTCCCCCTGTTGTAAAAAGAGAAGAATGGGAAATTTTGCGGAATTTTTATTCTTCAATCTTCTTCTTTGACAGCTTCATCTTACGTGATAATATCCCGGTTATAATAGAGCTAAAGGAAATCTTCAGGCAACAGGATGATAAATTCATCGAGATTTTAAATGGGATCCGCAACAACAATATTAATGAAGAAAATTTCCGTTTATTGAACTCACGGCTAAGAATGAGTTTTGTTCCCCAGGATCATGAGGGATATATAACTCTAACAACGCACAACTACCAATCAGATTATATCAACCAAAGAAAACTAAGGAGTCTGCCTGGTCGCATGTATACATTTTCTTCTGAAACGACAGGTGATTTTGCTGATAATATCTTGCCGGCGGAGAAAATTTTAAATCTTAAAATGGGTGCACAGGTAATGTTTTTAAAGAATGATACGGAAGAGAAACGATATTTTAACGGGAAAATAGGCACAATAACCGGGCTTAGTGATGATAAAATAAAAATAAAATGCAAAGACGATCCGTATGAAATCGAAGTTAAAAAATACGAGTGGCAGAATATCAGTTATAAATTGAATCCCGATACCAGAGAAATATCCGAAGAAATTATCGGAAGTTTTATTCAATATCCTTTAAGGCTGGCATGGGCAATTACTATTCATAAAAGCCAGGGATTAACTTTTGGCAGAGTGGTTATTGATGCGGAGAAAGCGTTTACAATGGGACAAGTATATGTTGCACTAAGCCGCTGTACCTCGTTGGAGGGCTTGGTTCTTATCAGCCCGGTTCACAAAAACTTTTTCGGCGCCCACCGGGATGTAAATAAATGGCAGGAACAATTACCGGAAACAAACACTCTTCAGTTATTCAATGAATCAAGAGAGAAATATATCCTGCATGAACTGCAAAATATTTTTACCTGGGATAACTTTTATCAGGAGCTTAAGAATTTAAATGAATTTCTTCTGGAAAACCGGACTAAAATACCATATGAATCCGCAGGATGGATTAGTGAATTGATGCAAAAACAAAATGAACTTAACAATATTTCCGAAAGATTCAGGAATGAAATTAAAAGACTTAATAAAGAAAATTTATTAATAGAGAAGAACGATCTCTTGCAGAAGAGGATTAAAGACGGAGCAAATTATTTTTATAATGAAATTAAGAAGTTTAGTGTTCAGCTGGTTAATCACCCGATTTCTGTAGGAACAAAAAAGTTATCAAGGAAAATAGATGGTTTACTTAAAGAACTGGATTGTACAATGCACTATTTCTTACAAAGAATAAATTTATGCAAAAAAGGATTTTTGTTGGATGCATATTTAAAGAATAGAAAATCGTTTGAAGGAACGGCTCCAAAAATCAGGAGCTCATATTCAAAAATTACATTAAAGGCCGGGTTTAATACTGTTGAAGAAACAGTAAGGATACTAAAGGAAGGTAAAAATATCGAAGAAATTGCAGCTGCAAGAAATCTGGTAACCGGAACAATTGAATGCCATCTCGCAAAAGCAATAAAGCAAAATTTAATTCAAATTGAAGAAGTTATGCATAAAGATGAAATTGAAAAAATTGTTACTTTACTTCCCGAAGATCCGCAAAATATATTTCTAAGCTCCATCAAAGAAAAAGCATCACCCGAAATTACTTATGGTAAATTAAGAATGGTTTTAGCCTGGCTGGAAAGAAAATAGTTCAAGAAAATTGAAAAAATATCCCAGCTCCATTGTTTACTACATAATAATAAAAGTACAGTACGCCAGAGAATTAAGTCAGAGTGAATTGATAAAAAAACCCCAACCATAATGATTGGGGTTATAAAATTCCGCCAAAGGCGGATGAAACAAAATCTTGGCAGCTACCTACTCTCCCATACACCTGCGCATACAGTACCATCGGCGTTCCGGGGCTTAACTTCTCTGTTCGGAATGGGAAGAGGTGTAACACCCGGCCTATAACCACCAAAATTTAAACTTTGTGCTGATATTTTAGCATTCAAAATAAAGAAGATTGAAAGAGACCGAACCCAGAAAAAGAGCACAAACCATAAGTGAATAAAAATTAATGGTTAAGCCTCACGACTTATTAGTACTGCTCGGCTAAATACCTTACGGCACTTGCACCTGCAGCCTATCAACCTCGTAATCTCCGAGGAGTCTTCAGTCCCGACTTGCGTCGGGAGGGATACCTCATCTTGAAGCGTGCTTCGTGCTTAGATGCTTTCAGCGCTTATCACAACCGTACATAGCTACCCAACGCTGCCGC
>DAISZW010000263.1:0-3477 GCA_036824595.1 Ignavibacteriaceae bacterium | reverse complement strand
AACAAGTGAAAGTTTTTTTTTGATAAAAGATGGAGACAGGTAAGGGGAGAGGTCGAATGCGTGGCCGTACATCTCTAAGAATTTATAAGGCAAAATGGAAACTTTATTGAAATTAATCGATAAGATATCCCGGCCTGAAATACTCAAATATGCTCTCCCGGTTTCCGGTTTAATAATTATCAGCAGGACATTCCCTGAATTCAGTGCTGTTTATTATGCGCTGCCTCTTTTCCTTCTCTGGTTTATTGCCGCAGCGTGGAAGTATATTTCCGTAAAAGAATTCAGGATGCTCATGATTCTTATTGGAGCTGGCGGGATATGGACTGTCCTTACTTCGATCTGGTCCGGTTATCCTCTTGTTTCCCTTACAAGAGGCGGGTACTTTATTTTGTTATCTATCGGCATGACGGCCGGCGGATATCTTTTCATGAAAAACAAAAGCAGCTCTCCCGGCGGATTTCTTCTCCCGGCAAATATTGCCGTAATTGCTTTATGCCTCTTTTCTTTCCTTACGGATATACCGGCAGATACATGGACGGGCGGACACGGCAAAGGCTTTATGAGCTTCGCCGGGCACCAAAACCTGCTGGCGAGCGCATTGCTGTTCACTGTCCCCTCGGCAGTTTATTTTTTCCTTGCGCAGAAAACTCCTTCAAAAGCTGCTTCGGGAGAGACGCTGAATAATCTCCTGGCGGTTTTTCTGCTTCTGCTGAATATCTTCTTTATTATAATCACTTATTCCCGGGCTTCGCTGCTGAGCTATGTCGTCATGATCCTTCTTTTCGGCATTTTCCTTTTTAAGTGGAAGGCGGTAACAGCATATATTCTCTTTGCGCTTTTCCTGACCGCATTGTTTTTCCTGGATGCTTCATTCAGGGAATCTTCCGAAAAGGCGTTGTTGAAGGAGTTTCCGAATCTGCTTTTTTCAAGGGAAATACTTGTCGAGCCTTCATACCGTGCTGCTTTAAAAGGAGGAGCGGCCGGATTCGGGTACGGCATAAGCGATCCGGAAATTATTTTGTCCGGCATGACGGGCACTTACATCGACGGAAGGTATATAAGGGAGAAAGGGAATTCGGTGCTGGCGCTGGTTGAAGAAACGGGAATAATAGGCCTGGTTCTTTTTTTAATTCCGATAATATATGTGCTGAAGAATTTCGTGTCTACACGGAAGCGTATTGAAAATGACATCTTGAAAAAAACAGATGCGCATTTATCCCCGGCGCCGGTTAATGCTTTTTTATTCTCGGTTATCACGGCATTAATCATCCATGCACAGTTTGAAGCGTGGTGGGTCGGGCCGGGTTCGATTCAGCTTCCGCTGTTTTTTGTTTACTTGGGTGCATTAGCGGCACCGAAGGAGTTGGAGAAAAACATTCCAGAACAGATCAAATATGAAAAAACTGATTTACTATAACCCTGAATTAAAACAGAGAGCAAGAGAATTAAGGAATAGCAGTACTCTATCAGAAGTGTTATTGTGGGTAGAATTAAAGAAGTTAAAGAAACAATATGGATATGACTTTCACCGTCAGAAACCTATTGGAAATTATATAGTAGATTTCTTCTGTTATAAATTAATGCTGGCAGTAGAAATTGATGGAGAAAGTCATATAGGTAAAGAAGAAAAGGATGAAGAAAGGCAAAGGAAATTAGAGGAAATAGGAATTAATTTTCTAAGATTTGATGATCTGGAGGTAAAATGGAATGTTGATGGAGTAATAAAAAAGATAAAAGAATGGATAGAGAGAAATGAAGAGGTATCGTTGCCATAAATAATAGGATGTAGTCCCCTCTATCAAGAGGGGAGGAAGGGTCGTAAGGTGTGTTATTTAGTGTTAACAAAGTATTGGAATTTGATATCGGTACATAATACACACCCCCCGGCTAAAGCCGTACCCCTCTTTTTAGAGGGGAATACACACCCCCCGATAAATCGGGCACCACTCCCGCCAGAGGTCGGGCAGGCTTTTTTAGAGGGGATTAATGAAAAACCCGGTAGGAACGAAATAATTATTTATAAAAGAATACTATAATAAAATTGAAAAAAATCTCAATCATCTTCGGCACCAGGCCGGAAGCAATTAAGCTTGCGCCTGTAATTCTTGAATTAAAAAAACATAAAGAGTTTGAAGTCAACATTTGTGTAACTGCACAGCATAGACAAATGCTTGACCAGGTTTTAAACATTTTTGAAGTAAAACCTGATGTTGATATGAATATTATGAAACCTGACCAGACCCTTTCCGGCCTGACTTCACGGGCAATTAAACTTCTGGATGAATATTTATTAAATACAAAACCTGATCTGGTATTGGTGCAGGGTGATACTACAACTGTTTTTGCAGCTTCATTAGCTGCATTTTACCATAAAATAAAAATCGGACATGTTGAAGCAGGATTAAGAACGTGGAATAAATTCTCTCCGTACCCGGAAGAAATCAACAGGGTGCTTACAACAAAGCTTGCCGATATACATTTTGCCCCTACAAACCTTTCGAAAGAGAACTTAATAAAAGAAGGAATAGAAGAAAGCAAAATCTTTGTAACCGGGAATACTGTTATCGATGCTTTATTTATTGCCCTGGAAAAAATAAAAGATAAGAAGATTCATATTAAAGGCCTGCATGAAGACATCCTGAATAAAAATGGCAACCGCATTATCTTAATAACGGGGCACCGGAGGGAAAACTTCGGCGAAGGATTTAAAAACATTTGTGAAGCGATATCCGAATTGTCTTACGAGTTTAAGGATTATGAGTTTATATATCCTGTTCATTTAAATCCAAATGTCCGCAGGCCGGTCTATGAAGTATTATCGGACCGTAAGAACATTCATTTAATACAGCCGCTGGATTACCTTCCCTTTATAGCATTAATGAATAAATCGAAGATAATTTTAACCGATTCGGGGGGCGTACAGGAAGAAGCGCCGAGCCTCGGCAAACCGGTGCTGGTAATGAGAGAGAATACTGAAAGACCGGAAGGAATCGATGCCGGAACTGTAAAGCTGGTGGGAACTAGAAAAAATAATATAGTAAGTGAAGCAAAGAAATTATTGCTGGACGAAAATGAATATAGTAAAATGGCTAATGCAGCTAACCCTTACGGTGATGGGAAGGCCGGCATGAGAATAGTTGAGGTGTTGAAGGATTTGCTTTGTAATTAAGATGGATAGAGATAAATGAAAAGGTAATGATGACATAAGCAATCAAGGAAAGTAGTCCCCTCTATTAAGAGGGGAGGAAGGGGTGTGTTACTGTAAAGTTAACAAGAGTATGTGTCGTTGCCGGTGCATAATACACACCCCGCCCGATAAATCGGGCACCCCTCCCGCCAGAGGTCGGGCAGGCTTTTTTAGAGGGGATTAATGAAACAGCTCGTTTCGGGATCCTCCGAAGGGAAGAGATGCTGAACCGATACTGAAACCCGCTGAAAGCGAGGCTCGCTCGCAGAGTCCGTCAGATCGTTAGATTC
>DAISZW010000262.1:0-3483 GCA_036824595.1 Ignavibacteriaceae bacterium | reverse complement strand
TTTGCATATTCATTCAGGTAAATTGCCGAGCTGACACCAAGCGGAACGGCAAGCAAAATCATTATAAGTGTAACGGCAATAGTTCCGAATATTGCGGGCCAGATTCCTCCTTCCGTCATGTTGTTCCGGGGAGATTCCGAAAGAAACTCCCAGCTTATTACCGGTAGACCTTCGATGACAATCTTCAGGAGTAAAAGAAAAAGAACTATAAGCAGAAAAAAGAATAAAAATCTTGAAAGATTAATAAATATTAATCCTTTTATATCTTTAGTTTTATGCGAAAATTCTTTCATTATAGTTAAACTATCTTATAAAAATTTTATTAATGATCCATCATCCGGCATTAAAACCTGTTTTTCTTTCTCATTTTATTAATGATAATTTCGGCAATTAAATTCAGGATAAACGTTAAGGTGAAAAGAACAATCCCGACAAAGAACAGTGCATAATAGTGATCGGAACCTTGAGATACTTCGCCCATTTCAGCAGCAATAGTTGCAGTCATTGTCCTTACACTTTTAAAAATATCAAAAGTAAGATTTGCAGCATTTCCGGATGCCATAAGGACGATCATAGTTTCACCAATTGCCCTTCCGAAGCCAAGTATCATGCTTGCAGAAACTCCGGAAAATGCCGCAGGAAGAATCACCCTGCTGATTGTCTGCCATTTTGTTGCACCCAGTCCGTATGCAGCCATTCTCAATTCATCCGGGATCGAATGAAGAGCATCTTCAGTTAAAGATGCAATTACAGGAATTATAACAAAAGATAATCCGAGCGCAGCAATAAAAGCATTCAACCTGTTTGCCGGATTCAATAAATCGTTAAAAAAAGTTGCCCCTATAACCAGCATAATAAATCCTAAAACCACAGTGGGTATTCCGGCAAATAATTCTATTGCAGGTTTTAAGAATTCCTTTACTTTAGGATTTGCTACCTCCGATAAATAAATTCCGGCGGATACACCGAAAAGTGCAGATATAATAGTGGCCGGAAGTGAAATAACCAATGTACCTGTAATTAAAGGAATTAAAGAATATCTCGGTTCCGATGAAGTAGGATACCATTCAAAAATTTTTTGAACATTGCCGCCGGTCTGTTCCTGGGCACGGTAAATAAAATCCAGCAGCCCGATATGCTCTAATGCTTTGAATCCTTCCTTAAATAAAAAAATGAAAATAAGGATAATGAATATCAGAGCCATTGCCCCGTTAACTGCAAAGAAGTATTTAATTAATGCTTCTTTTATCCGGGTGGATTTTGCTATTTTTTTAGCAAACGGTGATTCGGGAAAGGCGTTTTTTTCCCTATCAATTAAATTCCCGGTATTTCTTATAGTCTCAGTCTCCAAAAATTGAAGTCTTTACAATTGTTTGTTAATAGGTAGAGACACGCCATGGCGTGTCTCTACGGGATTAATATGCATATGAAAAAGTAACACGTGCAGTAATTGAAATATCGGATTTGTTTCCGGAATCTTCATAAGTTTCTATAAGCACGTTGGGAATAATTGAAAACTTTTTGTCAGGAGAATAATCGATTCCGGCAATAAGATAATTTCTGGAATCGCCTTTATAATCCGACTCAAAATTAGGATCAAAATAATCCCATCTGGCCAAAGCTGTTAACTGCCGACTTATTGGAACCGAGCCAAATAATGAAATTCCTACTGCATCAAGATCATCAACTTTAACAGCAGTTGAAGTGACGGTTTCGGCCAATTGGTTCTGCTTTTTGAAGAAAACTGCTTCCACGCCTCCGCTCAATATACTTTCATTTTTATAACCTGCAAAGAAAGCTGTTGTGATATAATGATTGCTGAAAGAATAGACATCAGCACCGCCTGAATAATTTACATTCGGCCGTGCCCGCAGATCACCGTAAAGCGAAACATGAAAATTATTTGCCGGTTTTATGTGAACGAGAGCGTAGTATCTTTTATATTTATCGGTTTCAGGGATATTTCCGCTTCCGTTTCCAAACATCAGTGAGTAATTTAATATACCTCCATTATCAATTTTTCCTTTTAATGTAATTCCCAGATCTCTAGATGATACTATCCCTCTCAAATCCATTATGGTTTTTTCAAGCGAGCGATAACCCCAGACCGATTCGGAAACTTCAAAAGCAGGAGTCGGGTGAATGCCTATAAATAAATTGCTTCCTTTAAAAATATCATTCCAGCTTATGTAAGCATCTTTAACAAAGACACCGATTTTTCCATTGCTGGTGTTAGCTTCCTGATCCGCTTCAAGCCGGAACCTCGTATTGAATTTTTCCGTTATGCTATGGTCATATGTAAAATAGATACGCCTGAATTGAAAGCCGTTAAAGTCTTTCGATCCGCTTAAAGCTTTATTTGGAATTGCTGCAATCCCTGTATCGCGTTCGATGTTATAAAAATAATCGGCATACATTAATCCGGATATTTTCCCGGCAGATTCCTCCTGTGCAAGAGAAATAAAAGAACAAAGTTCAAAAACAAAAAGGAATAATATTTTTTTCATGACATTAAACCGGATGGTTAAAGGATATTTTTAGAGCTAAAAAGGTATTACAAATTTCCCTAATTATTCGGTAAAATGCCCTATATTTTTATATTTTTAGTTTAAGTAGCTTTAATTAATTAGAAACCTGGGTTTTCTCCGGTAAAGGGATATATTCCATTTGTCTAACAAGATTTTGACCCTCGGAAGAAACTATAAAATCTAGAAATGCTTTTGCTCCTTCTTTTAAATTATTATTTGCATAACAATACAAGTAGCGTGAAATTGGATACTTCTTTTCCCAAATCAATTCATATTCAACTTTTCCATCGCTGCTCACAGGTGAAAACGCTTCCGATTGATTGTTTTCTTTTACGGCAATAATTTTTACATCTTTTCTTTCGGCAAAGTAACCCACACCGCCGTACCCGATTCCTTTAATATCCCTAGCTACTGCTTCGCCCAATGCAGCGGTTCCCTGCAGCACCTGGGTTGAAGAAGCATAATCATTTTGTTTGCCGCTTTTGTCTTTACCGAGCACATGCTCTTTAAAAAATTCGTAAGTGCCGCTGCTGTTTTCTCTTCCGTAAAGAACAATCGGCAAATCTTGTCCGCCTAGCTGTTTCCAGTTGGATATCTTTCCCGTAAAAATATCGCTCAGCTGGGCTAGTGATAATGTATTCACTTTATTATCAGGGTGGACAATAACCGCAAGGCCATCTAAAGCAACTTCATACTGCTGTAAATTTAATCCCATACTTTTTGCTTTTTCCATTTCCACATCCTTAATATCCCGGCTAGAATTAGCTATATCGGTAGTACCGTTCAGCAGAGCAGCAATACCGGTCCCTGAACCGCCGCCGGTTACCTGGATAGATATATTGGAATTTTTCTGCATATATACTTCCGCCCACTTCTGGGATAAATTCACCATGGTATCCGATCCCTTAACGGTAACTACAACTTTTTCGGCTTCCGTTTTCTTCTTGCAGCCGAA
>DAISZW010000261.1:0-3528 GCA_036824595.1 Ignavibacteriaceae bacterium | reverse complement strand
TAGCAAAGCGTTGCAAGTTTCATATCACAAATATAAATCCCTACATTGGAATATGGTATTGACACTATTATTTTACTAAAGTATGTTTTAGCTGAAGAATAGAATTTTATTTTCGCAAAATATTATTATAAAGAAAATTTATAATTTACTTGGGTATTTAAAAAAAATTAGAAATATTATATCCATCATTTTTCAAAGAAAATAAAAGGAGAGTCAGCTGATGTCGGAAATAATCGTTTCTAGTAATGAAAACGAATTTAATGATTTAGACATGAGTAAGGAAGGAATGGAAGAGATGAACACCAATCCTCCGGATAATCAATTCGGTTGGAATTTATATGCTGCGAAGAAAAAGGATGACGAGGAAGACTTTGATGATGAAGAAGATTTTGATGATGAAGGTGATGAGGAAGAAGAAGATGGCGAAGAAGAAGATCTCTTCGAAGAAGAAGAACCTACTGAAGAGGACTTTAATGAGGAGGAGTTTTATGAGGAAGATTTTGATTTTAATGAAGAAGAAGATGACGATGATCTATTTGATGATGAAACCCAGTATAACTAATGAGCTTCTGCAGATTGGGCCTGATACATAAATCATTTCAAAACTCCGCACGCTGCATGAACTTAAAGGGATTTATTCACGCTTAAATACTTATACTTCAGCAAATAATTTTTAACATAGTCGGTTACTCCGTCTTCAAGAGAAGAGATGGGTTTTGAATAACCGGCTTTTTTTATTTTATCCATTTTTGCTTCGGTGAAATACTGATACTTTTCCGAAAGATGTTCAGGCATTTCAATGTATTCAATATTCACCGGTTTACCCAGGGCGCCGAATAAAGCTTTAACAAGATCGTTCCAGGTTCTTGCAGTTCCGGAACCCACATTAAACAATCCGTTTTTTCCAGGATTATTCATGAAGTAAAGAGTCATCTCCACAGCGTCTTTTACAAATAAAAAATCCCGCTTCTGTTCACCATCTTTGTAGTTAGGATTTTTAGATTTAAATAATTTTACTTTCCCTGTTGATAATGCCTGCTCGAAAGCTTTATGTACAACACTCCTCATATCTCCTTTATGATATTCATTAGGCCCGTATACATTAAAATACTTTAAGCCGGTAATTTTCCCGAATAAATTCTCCTTTAATGCCCAGAGATCGAAAAGATGTTTTGAATAGCCGTACATATTTAACGGCCGCAGCGACATAATTTCATCTTCAGAATCATTAAATCCTCGTTCCCCGCTGCCGTATGTAGCTGCGGAAGATGCATAAATAAATCTTGCATTTGTTTTAATGCAGAACTCGGCAAGCTTCTTTGTATACTCATAATTGTTTTTTAGCAGAAGATCGGCATTCTTTTCGGTTGTGGATGAAATTGCTCCCATATGAATTATAGCCGAAATTCCGTGTTTTAATTTAGTTTCAATGACTTCAAGAAAATCATTTTTGTGGATGAAATCATCGAAGCTCAAGCCGGATAAATTTTTCCATTTTTCATCGGTTCCAAGCTCGTCCACCACTATTATGTTTTTCTGGTCTAAACTATTTAAACGCCAAATAATTGCACTGCCGATAAATCCGGCACCGCCGGTAACGACTATCATTTTGATTCCTGGGAATGATTTTTTTTGTTCCGAATAATTTAGCTATAATTGATTTTGATTCAAAAAGAGGCATGGCAGCAGCAAGGAGGTATAAAGCAATTATGTTAGGCATGCCCAATTTTGTGATGAAGAATCATAACTGCCATTGACAAGAGATTAATATTTTTTATATTTGAGGCAGAATTTATGTTCTTTTAAATAATTTCTTATCAAGAACGGCTAAGGGAACAGGCCCGCAGACGCCGTAGCAACCGGTCCAGTAAATATCGTGATGTCAGGTGCTAATTCCTGCCTCCAACATTTTGGGGGGAAGATGAGATGAAGATATATCTTTATACGCCTCTTCAGATCATCCGAAGAGGTTTTTTGTTTTAAAATATTCTATAAAAAATGAATACAACAACTGAAACATTAAAGAAATTAGTTGAAGAGCGGATTCTTGTACTTGACGGTGCAATGGGTACAATGATCCAGCAGCATAAATTATCGGAGTCCGATTTTAGAGGAGAATTATTCAAAAATCACCCTTCCGATTTGAAGGGGAATAACGATCTCTTGAGTTTAACACAGCCGGAAATAATAAAAAATATTCATAAGGCTTATCTTCAGGCAGGATCGGATATAATTGAAACAAATACATTTAATGCCACCGCAATTTCCCAATCGGATTACCATCTTCAGAGTATTGCTTATGATCTGAATTATGCAGCCGCCAAAATTGCCGTTGAGGCTGTGAAAGAATATTCTTCAAATGATAATTCGAAACCGAGATTCATAGCAGGCGCACTCGGACCCACAAATAAAACATGTTCTCTTTCCCCGAATGTAAATGATCCCGGTTACCGTGCAGTAACTTTCGACCAGATGATGCAGGCTTATTATGATGCTGCAAGAGGTCTGGTTGACGGCGGAGTCGATATCTTAATTATTGAAACAATTTTTGATACGCTGAATGCAAAAGCAGCAATTTATGCGGTTCAAAAATACTGTGAAGAAATTAATCAAAATATCCCGGTAATGATCTCAGGAACAATTGTCGACAAAAGCGGCAGAACATTATCGGGCCAGACTACGGAAGCTTTCTGGATTTCAGTTTCTCATACAAAAAATTTATTCAGCATCGGATTTAACTGTGCTTTAGGCGCCAAGCAGATGAGGCCGTACATCGAAGAGCTTTCAAGGATTGCTCCATATTATGTGAGTCTTTATCCGAATGCCGGCCTGCCCAATGAAATGGGGGAATATGAAGAAACTGCAGAAGTAACATCATCAATCCTGGAAGAATATGCGGAAGAGGGCTTCTTTAATATTGTCGGCGGCTGCTGCGGTACAACTCCGGAACATATTAAAGCGATCGTCGAAATATCAAAAAAATATAAACCGAGGAAGATACCTAATGCTGAACCTTTCCTGAAGCTGAGCGGTATGGAGCCTTTAGTGATTCGCCTTGAAACAAATTTTGTGAATATCGGGGAGAGGACGAATATTACAGGCTCGAAAAAATTTGAGAAATTAATTTCTTCTGAAAATTATGAGGAGGCACTTGCCGTTGCACGGGATCAGGTTGAAGGCGGAGCACAAATCATTGATGTTAACATGGACGCAGCAATGATAGATTCGGAAGAAGCGATGAAGAAATTTCTGAACCTGATCTCCTCTGAACCGGATATAGCAAAACTTCCGATAATGATTGATTCGTCCAGATGGACGGTTATTGAAGCCGGATTGAAATGCCTGCAGGGAAAAGGTATTGTCAATTCTATAAGTCTGAAAGAGGGAGAAGAAGTATTTAAAGATCATGCAAAAATAGTCAGGCAGTTCGGTGCAGCGGTCATCGTAATGGCATTTGACGAAAAAGGGCAGGCAGATAATTTGCCGAGAAAGATCGAAATATTTAAAAGAGCTTATAAAATTCTAACT
>DAISZW010000013.1:0-33775 GCA_036824595.1 Ignavibacteriaceae bacterium | reverse complement strand
TTAAAGCTTCCGCATCCGAAAAATGGTTTGCCAGAAATATCGGAGAATTGAATACAAACGGAATTGAAGTAAATTTAAATTTAAGTCCTCAACTAATGATTGAAGATTTTCCTATTAATAAAATAAATATCAGCTACACATATTTAGATTCCGATCAGAAGATTGAAAATTTAATTTCACGTTATGTGTTTGATCATTTAAGAAACCAGCTTATTGTAATTGTTAATCATTATCTTCCCTTTGAGATTATCCCTTCATGGGTTTTCAGGTATGAAGACAGATTAGGTTTTGAAGATAATTTCCTGACCGATATTCAATTGAGAAAAGAAATTGAATTCAATCAGGTTGGTTTTGAAGTTTTCATTAAAGCAACTAATCTTTTCAATAAATCTTACAAAGATCTTTCAACGGTTCCATTGCCGGGAAGATGGGTAATCGGGGGGATAAAGTTTAATTTAAATCTTTAAGTGGATCATAATCCTACTCTTAGACCTGATCTTAATCATAATCCTACTCAACTCCTCAAATGTTCAATTCTCAATATTTAATGCTCAACAATTCTCAATATCAAATTCTCAATATTCAACTCTCAATTTTCAGTCTATACGAATATATTTTTTTCCGGTATAATATCTAAAACAAGAGAAACTGCAAATAAAAAAGAAAAATTTCCATTAATTAAATCCCGTCTTTACTTTTGACCATTTTTCCCTTAATTTTCCTCAGCAAAAAATTATTAACCTTTAAATCTGTCCGGAGAGATGGATAAGGAATGAAAAATATTAAAAGAATAAAAAAGAAGGACCTCCAAGGCTAGAAAGCCGAGGAGGATTTTTTTTATATGCACATTAAAGCAAAAATAGTCGACAGCGAGGGGATTGAAAGAATTATCACCCGTATGGCTCACGAAATACTCGAGAGAAATAAGGGATCAAAAAATATTGTTCTGATGGGAATGCGGACTAGAGGTGATTTCCTTGCAAAAAGAATTTCCGAAAAAATAAAAGAGATTGAAAATATTCAGCTCCCTATAGGCACATTAGATATTACTCTCTACAGGGATGATTTCCGCACACGTTTGAAACAACCCGAAGTTTCCGTTTCAAATATAACATTCGATATAACTGAGAAAGATATCATTCTTGTGGACGATGTTTTATTTACAGGCAGAACTGTCCGTTCAGCTTTAAATGTAATTATGGACTTCGGCAGACCCGGATCTATACAGCTTTGCGTTCTTGTAGACCGCGGCCACCGCGAGCTTCCAATCCGTGCAGATTATGTAGGGAAAAATATTCCGACATCCACTAACGAGGAAGTAAAAGTTAAAATGAAAGAAATAGACGGCGAAGATGCTATCTATCTCGTTGAAACCGAAGATGAATCCGATTCAAAGGATGAAATAAAATAACCAGGGAATAAATATGGCTTTATCCAGCAGACATTTATTGGGACTGCAGGGAGTTCCCAAAGAAGATATTCAGACGATTTTAGATACAGCAATAACCTTCCGGGAAGTTTTGGAAAGGCCCATAAAACGCGTTCCTACACTCCAGGGGAAAACAGTGGTTAACCTTTTCTATGAAAGCTCTACCAGGACAAGAATCTCATTTGAGCTTGCAGAGAAAAGATTATCTGCCGATGCAATTAATTTCTCGGTTGCGGCAAGCAGCGTAAGCAAAGGGGAAACCCTTAAAGATACTATCCGTAATATTGAAGCGATGAAAGTCGATATGGTAGTAGTAAGACATGCATGTGCAGGCACACCGCAGTTTTTAACAAAAGTCTGCGATTCCAATATTATTAATGCAGGAGACGGAATTCATGAGCATCCGACACAAGCTTTACTCGATATGTATTCAATCAGGGAAAGATTAGGAAGGATTGAAGGTCTTAAAGTCTGCATTATCGGAGATATTGCACACAGCAGAGTTGCTTTATCAAATATTTTCGGCCTAAGAACAATGGGAGCGAAAGTTTCCGTATGCGGTCCGTCTACTATGATACCAAAATACATTAACGATCTCGGCGTAGATGTTATTTTTAGTGTTGATGAAGCTATTAGGGAAAATGATGTAATTATTGTCCTCCGTATCCAGCTTGAACGAAAAGCCCGGGAATATTTTCCATCGATTAGGGAATATGCAAGATATTTTGGAATAGACCAGGATAGACTGGATAAAGCTGGAAAAGAAATTCTAATTCTTCACCCGGGACCGATTAACAGAGGCGTTGAATTATCCTCGGAAGTTGCAGACGGATTAAATCAGATTATCCTCCGCCAGGTTACAAATGGAGTAGCAGTAAGAATGGCGGTGCTGTATCTGCTCGGTACTCTGAATTAAAATCTTACTCTTAATCCTAATCTTAATTTTGGAAGGATTAAGATTACAATTTGGATTAAGATTAAAAGAGTTATTAGAACCAATGATAAAAAGGGAATTAAATGAAGGTCGTATTAAATAATATCAAAATAATCCATCCGGAATATAAAAACTCAGATAAAGAAACCGATATTCTTTTATCCGATGGAGTAATAAGCAAGATCGGTAAGCTAAATGAAGATGATAAGAAGAATGCCAAGAGTTTCGATTTAAAGGGAAAATATATTGCGCCCGGTTTTTTCGATATGCATGTTCATTTAAGAGAGCCGGGAAGAGAGGATGAAGAAACTGTACGATCCGGATGCAATAGTGCGGCAAACGGTGGATTTACTGCTGTTGCCTGCATGCCGAATACAGAGCCTGCCATTGATACTGCCGAGGTAGTTACTTTTATTAAGAAGCAGGCTGCAGATCATCTTGTAGATGTTTACCCGGTCGCTGCCGCCACAGTGAGCAGAAAAGGAGAAATAATTTCTCCTATGGCTGAACTTTATGAAGCCGGTGCCGTTGCATTTTCAGATGACGGATGCGCAATTAAAACTTCAGGAATTCTGAAAAGGGCTTTAGAATATTCATTAATGTACAAAGTACCGATAATCGAACATTGCGAAGATGAATCTCTCGCCGGCGGTGCAATGAATGAAAGTATTAATTCTACACTTCTCGGCCTTCCTCCTATTCCTTCAGTGTCGGAAGAGATAATTGTAATGAGGGATATTTTAATGTCAGAGTATACCGGCGGAAGAATTCATATTGCTCATATAAGCACAAAGAAATCGGTTGAAATGGTTAGAGATGCAAAGAAGAGGGGAGTTAGAGTTACGGCAGAAGTTACTCCGCACCATTTTACTTTAAGCGATGATGCAGTTAAAACTTATGATACAAATACAAAAATGAATCCTCCTTTGCGTGCGAGGGCGGACATAGATGCATGCTTTGAAGGATTAAAAGACGGCACAATCGACTGTATTGTAAGCGATCATGCGCCTCATTCAATTGAAGAAAAAGAAATGGAATTTGAATATGCTCCAAACGGTATAGTAGGACTTGAAACCGAGCTTAGTCTTGTTTTAAGCGAATTAGTTAATAAAAATATTTTAACTTTAGAGCAGATGATTGAAAAACTTTCAATTAATCCTAGAAAAATTTTAAATATACCCGTTCCTAAATTTACACCCGGAGAATCGGCTGATTTTACGATTTTTGATGCAGATGAAGTATGGACTGCCGACGTTAATAATTTCAAAAGCAAATCAATTAATACGCCGTTCAATAAAAGAATTATGAGGGGAAAAGCAGTCGGAGTAATCAATAAGAAAAAAATGTATTACCTGAACGAATTTTCCGAAATATAAATTTTCTTGCTTTCAATCCTTAGTAAATACAATCCTGCCGTCTTTACAAAAATATATACCGCTGTCTAATCATTAGTACAGGTTTCCTGATAAAATCCCCATTTTCAATCAATAATCAAATCTATTTAATGGCATCTCCTTTGAAAAATATGAAGCAGTAGTAATGAAATAACGAGATGAAAAAATGAAAAAAATAATTTTATACTCAGTAAACATCTTAACTTTCTTCGCATTAACTGCATGCGAGGTAAATGATTCATATTATTATGATGATGTTCCTCCTGATCCTCCGTCAGGAATCGTAGCTTATAACGGCGACAACAGGGTTGACCTCACATGGAATGAAAACCGTGAAAGCGATGTTGCCGGATATAATATTTTTTACAGTTATGATTACCACGGCAAATACACTCTTATTGGATCTTCGGAAACCAATTATTTCATAGATAACGGAGCTTCCAACGGGGAAACATATTATTATGCAGTAACTGCTTACGATTATAACGGGAATGAAAGCGATTTAAGCTATGATGTTGTTTACTCAACTCCCAGGCCGGAAGGTTTCAACCAATCAATATTTGATTATTTAAATTTTCCAGATCTCTCGGGTTATTCATTCAAAGATTACTCGCGTGTTCCATTTGATGCCGAAAATTCAGATTTCTTCTTCGAGAATTATGAAGGTTCATTTTACCTGGATGTTTGGGACGACAGCGACATACAGGATATGGGCCCGACTACAGATATATATGATATTGATTACGCTCCGCTCAATGGCTGGTCTGAAACAAAAGATGTTGTAGCAGTACCTGGCCATACCTACGTGATCTGGACGTGGGATGAGCATTTTGCAAAGATCAGAGTAAAATATATTACGAATGAAAGAGTAGTTTTTGACTGGGCATATCAGCTAGTCGAAAGAAATCCACAGCTTAAGATGAAAACTACACCGGATACCAGAAAACCCTTAACAAGATTTAACAGCAGGGGGAACTCCAACTGAAAGCCTGCCTGCTCGCCTCGCGGCGAAGCCGAGGGCCGGTAGGCAGGTTGGACCAGAAGTGAGGCTTACATTGGGGAGCCTCACTTTTTTTTATTATAGATTTATACGCATTTATTGATTAAATTTGATGCAGATTGATGAAGAGTTGTTTTTATATATTGTCATTTATTTTCCTGTTTTCTTCCCTGGACAACGAAATATTTTCTCAAGAAAACAGGTTTGTTCCCAAAAATTCGGTTAATTCGCAGAGAAATCTGCTGCAGAATATTTTCGTCGAAATTGAATCAGGAATAAACAGCGGTAATGTTTCTTCAATTTCGGGATTTTTCAGCCCGCATACTTACTTCAGTCTATCTAACGGAACCAGCGGATATTACAGCTCCAACCAGGCTTATTATGTACTGGAAGATTTCTTCAAAATTTATCAGGTAATTTCGTGCAGGCTCCAAAATATCCAGCCGGATGAAACAAATCCGTATGCAACCGGTATTTATCATTACGATTTTAAAGGAAAAAGAGAGAAAGCCCAAGTTTACATTTCATTAAAAAAATCAGCAGGTACCTGGAAAATCTCGCAGATAACAATTAATTGATGCTAAAAAAAATATTTAATATGTTCAAAGACGATAGGAAGTATTTTGCTATCGTCTTTTTTATTTTGTTTTTAATAGTCATTTCGGGGATTATTACTCCTATCTTTATTAAAGAGAAAACTGAAAACTGGAATAAGGAATTATCTGGTAAAATTTCTAAAATTGAATTTGAAGTAATAAATCTTTATAAAGATAAAGAAAATGAATTAATAAAGACTTCAAGTGAGTTAAAAGCAAAACTCCACAGAGTATTTACATCGAAAAATATTTCTTACGGAAGGCTCATTAGAAATGTCAACAGAGATTTATACGCTGATTACTCTGTGGAGGTTCTGGCTCCAAACGGAAAATTAATTGCCTGGAGTGATAACGTTGCAATGCCGCAGGAAGAGGTATTTCCTTTAGAATTTGAAATCGGCGAGTGTTATTTTTATCGTGCCCCATTAATTACTTATTTAACAGTCACCGATACGCTGCTCGTAGACAGTGATTTGTTTTATATCATTACAAGTCTCCCCATAGAAAAACATTATTCACTTCATAATCCTTATTTCAGAGAAATAAATTTTACTAAAGAAATATCCGATAGATTCTATACAACATTTGAAGCAAATTATTCACAATCAGACCGGAAAACCAAAGACGGAAGAAAATATTCCTTTGATTTACTGAATAACAGAGGGAATAAAATCGGACAGATTACCTTTTCAAAACCGATGATTGATGCTTCAATAAACGAACTTAAACAGGGCGCCTCTGTTTTCCAATCGGTTTTAAGTTTCCTCGCTTATTTATTTATTGCATTCGGCTTAAGGAAAGATTTTAGAGATATCAAATTTCGTTCAATCAAAATTCTTCTGCTGATTCTGTACTGCTCCGGTTTTAGAATTTTGCTCTACTATACCGGTTTTCCCTCAAATATTTTAGGAGGTCCGGTTGTCGATCCGGCATATTTTTCATCGGCGTTCGGCGGAGGTATAGTTAAATCCCCGGCGGAATTTCTCGTTACGAATATTTTTCTGATAATTATTTCAATCGAGGCATACCGTTATGTTTTGGATTATCTCCGGAGCAGGAAGAAAAATAAATCTTTCGCCTGGTTCCACATTTTATTTGTTGCAGTTTTAATCGTACTGATGCTGACTACCTTAAGGGGCTTGAGTGCTGCAATGAGAAGCGTAATTTTTGATTCAACGCTCCGTTATTTCAGGGACATAAATATTTTACCCGATTTTCCTTCAATGGTAATGAATTTAAATATTTTAATGATTGGAACCTCGGCTGTATTAATTTTAGGATCTTATATAATTCTTTCACTTTCATTTTACCAGTCGCCCGAAAGAAAGAAATTAAAATTATTTTTCGCCTATTTTTTTATTGCGGTTCAGGCTGCAGGTTTTATTTATGTTCTTGTCCAGGAACAGCCGCTGATTTCAGTATTCCTAAGCTTTCTCTTTATCAGCATTGTTTTCGGATTTGCATATCATGTATTCTTTTTAAAACGGAAATCGATATATAACTACATTTATGCCTCCTTAGCAGCCTCATTCATAACTATTATTCTTTTAAATCATTTTAATCTTGAGCTTGAAAAAGAATCGCTGAAAACAACCGCTCTTGAAGTAAACAGGCCGAATGAAAATTTATTCCGTTTTATTCTGAATGAAACTTTAACAAACGCAGCAGGGAATGATGATCTGATTAATCTCCTTTATATGATAAAATACGGATTTGCGGAGCCGTACAGAACGGATGCAGCAGCTTTTGCAATATGGAGCAGGAGTTCTCTTCAAAAAGAATCGTTGAATTCATCCGTTGCGTTTTACGACAGCAGCTTTAATGAAATTGGAGAATTTAACCTGGGAATAACGGAAGCCATTAATCCTGTATATTATTTTAAAGGCCTGGCCGGGGATGATGAAAAATTTATTAGAATTATTAATTCGAAGGACTCGAGCAAAATTGATTTTATAGGATTAATACCGGTTATGGAAAACGGGGAAAAGTTAGGATATATTTCCGCGGCAATCGAATTCGATCTGCAGAACCTCAGCTCTGGTGAAGAGATTCCGGATTTCCTTGAATCGCCTACAAGTATCTTAAACTCCGTAATTGATATTGAACAGTTGAAGATTTTCCGCTTCACTAATTCAAAAATTACTCATATATACGGCGATATCTTTCCTTCAAGAGATGAGACTAAACTTATCATCAATGCCGGCTATGCCGGGGATAATGAAACATGGCTGCGCCTGAATTTGAACGAGGAATACTATATTACTTATTCTCAAAGAACAGAAGAAAACGGGAATGAAATCATAACGGCTGTTCTGCTGAAAGAAAAACAGATCTCATGGAATCTGTTCAATTTCTTTAAATTGTTTATAATTCATTCCTTATTTATTGTAATTTTATTAATTATTTTTTTAGTAATTCAGCTTAAATATTTCCGGTACAGCTTCAGAGCGCAGCTTTTAACTGCCTTTCTGTTTATTTCCATTCTTCCGGTTATCATACTTGCTGTATACAACCGGGAAATAGTTCAACAGAAAACCGAAACTGAAATATTTAACAAGCTGAATGAAAGTTCAGATTACCTGATAAACCATATACATGCACAATTGGAAAATCATCCCCAAAGAGATTACCTCGAAGCCTTTGAAAATGCAGCAAGAGAATTTAATACCTCATTTGGAGTGTACGAATCCTCCGATCTGATTTACAGTTCGAAAAAACAATTTTACGATGCCGGATTATTTAATTTGAAGATGAATCCGCTGGTTTATTTTAATCTGAATTATTTGAGCTACAGGGAAATTTTAACAAAAGAGAAAATAGAAAATCTTGAGTATGACGGATTCTATAAAAAACTGGCAGTAGGGAATAGAAATTTTGTTGTGGGTGTTAATAATGCTTTCAATAAAGTAAATTTATTCTACACAACCCTCGATTTTGACGTTTTTCTTTTCGGAGTTTATTCTCTTGCAACAATTGTAATAATTATCATAAGCACAATTCTGGCAAATAAGATTTCTTCCCCGGTTAGAAGGCTGACCAAGGCGACGAATTCTGTTGCGCATGGAGATCTGAATGTTGAGCTGGAAAATAAAGAAAGAGGAGAGATGAAAGAGCTGCTGAACGGATTTAACTTTATGACAAATCAGCTGCAGAAGAATCAGGCCGAGCTTGCGGAAATGGAGCGTGAAATTGCCTGGAAAGAAATGGCTAAACAGGTAGCGCACGAAATTAAAAATCCGTTAACTCCGATGAAGCTCGCGGTTCAGCAGCTTATAGCTTCTTATAAGGAAAAAAAGGGAAACTTCGATTCAATATTTGAAAAATTGTCCGTCACTTTACTGAATCAAATTGAAAGTTTAAGTTTGATTGCATCTGAATTTTCCCGCTTTGCCAGAATGCCTAAATTTAAAGTGGAAAATATTGATATAATTCCGGTTGTGAAAGATACGGTAAACTTATTCCAGGATGAGAATATAAAAATTACAGTTCAGCATTCCTTCGAAAATGCTTTTGCAGAGGCGGATCAAATACAGCTCAGGCGATTATTAATAAATATGATTAGAAATTCAATTCAGGCCGGGGCTACATCAATTAACATTGAAATATCTTCGGAGAATGACTATTATAAAATCAGTGTTTCGGACAACGGGAAAGGAATCCCGGAAGAATTTAAAAATAAAATTTTTGAAGCAGATTTTACTACAAAAGAAAAAGGAATGGGATTGGGTTTAAAACTGGCGAAAAGGTACTTGGAAGGAATAAACGGCAGCATTAAACTGATGAATACCGCAGTTAAAGGAGCGGAATTCGAGATTACTATTCCGAAACTGAAAAAGAAAGAAAGCAGCTATCCAGGCATCTCCTGATGAATGTGTTGACCCCTCACCAAAAAGAAGCGCTTAACTATAAAAAGCATATTTCACTTACGGCAAATGCCGGATCGGGGAAGACTTTTGTCCTTTCAAAAAGATATCTTGAAATTGCTGTAAACGAAAACGTTCATCTCAGAAATATAGCCGCTATAACTTTTACCGATAAAGCTGCCGGGGAGCTGTATAAAAAAATTTCAGATGAAATAAATGAAAGATTAGAGCGCGAGACAGACCCCGAAGCTGTTAAAAAATTAGAAAGTATAAGGAGGCAGCTGGTATCTGCCGGGATCTCTACAATTCATTCTTTCTGCATAGATATTCTGAAAGAATATCCGGTGGAAGCGGATCTCGATGCAAATTTCCTACCGATCGATGTAAATCTTACAAACGATCTTGTTGAACTTTCGGTTGATGAAATGATAAGGGATTCCTTTGGACAAAAATCTGTATCCGCCGGAACCGGTCAACCGGATGAATCGAAGGAACTCAAATATCTTATAAGAATTCTCGGATCGAAAAAGAGATTTGAGGATGAGTTGATCGGTTTAATTCAGAATAGAAAAAATGTGTTAAGCATTGCATCAAAAATTTACGGCCAAAGCATTGAATCAACTGCGGACTTTTTCTATAACATCTTTAGATCGACATTAAAAGAAATTCTTTCCGGGAAAATGGAAAATTTATGCTATAACCTTTCCAAAATTAATAAAGCGGCTTCGGATAACGGCGGAAACAGGACTGACAAAGTTGCTGAAATTATCAATAAGCTTTTACAGCTTCCTTTAGAAGAGGAAAACGATGAGCCGGTTATTTCCGCATTATCTTTATTGAATGAAGTAAAGGGGATTGTTTTTACAGCTGCAAATTCGGTCCGTGTTAATTATTTGCCGAGAATTCCCGCTCAGCGTGTACAATTCGAAATTGATTCTCTGAAAAAATTTTTCCGTGAGTTAGCTTTTATAGATATTCCGGGAAATGAAAAAGAGATAGAAATTGAATTAGCCAGGTTCGGGAAAAGCCTGATTTATTTTTTCAACAGAGCATTAAAAATTTATTCAAAGAAAAAAAGGGAGAACGGCTATTTAGATTATGAGGATATTCTTCTCCATACTTTCCAGATTCTTCAGAAAGATGAGATAAGGGAGGAGCTGTCAAATAAATATAAGTATATCATGATTGATGAATACCAGGATACAAATGAAATTCAATACCAGATTTTCCTTCCTTTGCTTTCCTTTTTAAAGAAGAATAACCTTTTTGTAGTTGGGGATGAAAAGCAAAGCATATACATGTTCCGCGATGCAGAGCTCGAGGTTTTTGACAGAACAAGGAAAGATATTCAGCTTGCTTCGGGGAAAGATGCTTTATTGACTCTGCCCGACAGTTTTAGAATGGCTCCTTCGTTGTGTGTGTTTATTAACCGGCTTTTTAAAAATTTGTTTTCTAATCCGAATATTATTTATAACGAAGTTGAGCATAAAGATTTAATCTGCGCCAGGAATGATTCAATCATGGGGGAAGTAGAAATTCTGTTTAATGAGTCTACGGATGAAGATTCGCAAAATAAAGAAGCGGAATTAATTGCAAAAAGAATTTTGAAACTGGCAGATGAAAAGAAAATTACTTTTTCGTCGATTGCGGTGCTTTGCAGAAAAAGAAAATTTTTTGAGCTTCTTGAAAAATCATTTGTTAAATATGATATACCTTACTCAATAGTCGGAGGAAAGGGATTTTACCAGAGGCAGTCGGTTTACGACATATATAATTATTTTTCTTTTCTGCTCGATAATAAGAATGATACTGCATTAGTAGGAATTCTACGTTCACCTTTCTTTTCTGTTTCCGACTCGATTATTTACGAAATTTCACTCTGCCGCGGTTATAGTTTTTGGGAGAAATTAAAAAACTTTGCTGAAAACAGGAAAGAATTTCTTGCAGTTACCAATACTTTAGAAAAGAATCTTGAACTGGCTAATCATCTGGAAATGACGGCTCTTCTGAGGACAGTATTAACCGAATCAGGGTATCTAGCTGTACTTGCATCAAAACCGAATGGAGAGCAGGAGACAGCCAATATTGATAAGTTAATCAAACTTACAACTAATTTTAATGAGCAGGGTTTTAGAACATTATATGATTATGTGGAATTTCTTGATTTATCCATTACGGAGCTTGAAGATGAAGCTCAGGCGCCTCTGCCCGAAGAAAAGAGTTTGTCCCCGGGTTCTGTAAAAATAATGACTCTTCATCAGGCGAAAGGTTTGGAATTTCCTGCGGTTTTTCTTTTCAAATGCCATGAAACCGCGATGAAAGATAAGGTAATGCCGAAATCGGTAACCGTAAGCAAAAATTTCGGGCTGCTTACAAAAGTGCCTTTAGAAGAAAATTACTTCGGCGAATATTTCGCAGCTCCCGTCGCAGGAATTAATAACCTTATTATGGAAAAGAAAAATCATGCTGAGATTAAACGTCTTTTTTATGTCGGCGTAACTCGTGCTAAAGATTATCTTTTCATGTCCGGTTCCGGGGAAGAAGGGAAAAAATTTAGTCCCGATTCTTTTTTTGGTCTTCTCTGCGAAGGTTTGGGAATTGATTTTTCCCGCCCTTCATACGAAATTAAATCCGAACTGACGTTTCTGATTAATGAAAAGGGAAGCTATAAAAGTATTTCCAAAAGTATTTCTCTTATTATTCCTGTTGTAAGATCTATTGAAGCAACTCCCTGCTTAAAAGCTGCTGAAGATGATAAAGAGAAAAATAAGATCTTAAATGTTGCACTGCTGGAAGATTTTCCAAAAGGGGAGATTTTTTCCGCAACAAAAATATCTATGTATAAGCAGTGCCCTCTTAAATATAAATTAACCTACGTTCTAAGGTATTCCGGTATTTTTAATCGTTACAAAGAATGGAAAACTTTAGAGTTATTTTCGAAAAGTTCTGATTTTGAGTTCAATGAAGAAGAAGGAGAAAATGATCAGGACGAAGCTATAAATGAAAAATATTCTTACGGACTTGCAGAGCTGAAAGGAAGAATTATTCATAGGATTCTTCAAAAGGATGTCCCTGCTGATAAGCTTCAAATATTTATTAATGAAGAAATTAATAATGAAAACAGCCGAATGGAATTAAGCAGCGACGGGCTGGACCTGCTTAAACATGATATTCATACTATGGCCGGCACATTTTTAAAATCGGAAATTTACGCTGCAATAAAATCTTTCTCAAATTTCAGGAATGAATATGAAATCTATACTGCCGAGAATGATTATTACCTCTATGGAATTATCGACAAATTAATCTTTGAAAATGATAAAGCGGTAATTATTGATTACAAGACGGACGATGTTTCAGTTGAAGAAATTCCCATCAGATCAAAAGCGTATTTAACTCAATTAAAATTTTATTCATATATTATCAGCCGTCTGTTTCCAAATATTTCTAATTTTGAACTAAGGCTTATATACATAAAACATTTTAACAACCGGGTTATTGAAAAGGTTGATAGAGATTCGGTGAAAAAAATTAGAGATGAAATCTATCATCTGGTTAATGACATAAGAATGAAACGGTTCCCCAAAAATTTAAAACACTGCAGTGAATGCATCTATTCCGTAAAAGGTAAATGCATTCAAAATTAGCAGACATGTTCATTTATTTTCGGAATTAATAGTAAAAAAAACTTTGCAAAAATTATAAAATGAATAAAATAATCAGACAGGTAAGAGATCTGGATTTAATTGAGAAGGAATTAAATTCAAACCATGCCGGAGTTTTTGCATTTATTTCTAATGAACAAATTTGCCAGTTTGCCGCAACTTACGTTTATCTGAATAAAAATGTTTACGTTTTCATAAATGAAACGGAAGAACTTCACTTCAATATCAGATTAAATGCAGAAGGCAGTTTTACAATAATAAAACACAAGCACCTGAGTCGCGTCAAAAAAGAAGAGTTTATCCCCATTTATTCACTCTTTTCGATTTCAATAACAGGCATACTTAAAAATCTTACCGAGCAAAAAATAATAGATGATGTCACAAATAGTTATTTGCTGAAATACGGTAAAAAAACTGAAGAATTAAAGAGTAAAATATCGTCGCCGGTAAAAATTATACTCATTGATACACAGGAAATACAGGCATTTGAAGAAACAGGGGGTTGATCTTTGAGGTTTTTTACTTCAGAAAAAATACCAATCTTCATTATTTTAACTTTTCTCGCTTACGGCTGTTCGGCAAAATTATTTTACGAAATTCCCTATGAATTTCGTTTCCCCGAAAAAAAAACTGAATTTATAAAAAAATATTCACCGTTTATATCCGGTAAAAAAATCTTTATAGATCCGGGCCACGGAGGCAAGGACAGAAATAATATAGGTTATGAAGGAAATGCCGTAGAAGCGGATATTAATTTAAATGTCGCCTTAGCCTTGCGGGAATATCTGGAGGAAGCCGGAGCTCATGTAATTATGTCGCGTGAAGAAGATATTACTGTCGAATTGAAAGCTCGTTCGATAATGACAAACTTAAGCGGGGCGGATATTTTTATCAGTATTCATCATAATGCTCCCGGCAGAGAAGGCGATTATTGGACCAATTATACATCAACTTACTACCACGCTGCAGAAATGCATTATGAATACGAACCGTGTGAAAAAGATTTAGCAAAGTATGTTCAGAGAGATTTAGCTTACGCGATGAGAAATTCCGGAGGTTTAGGATCATTTGACGGGACTTATTCGGATTATACGATTTATCCGGGCGAAGGTTTTTCGGTTTTGAGGTTAACGGTAATTCCTTCAATATTGATTGAATGCGGCTTTACTACTCATCACTATGAATCTCAAAGATTAACAATTTCAGAATTTAATGATGTACAAGCCTGGGGAATATTCAGGGGTTTGTGCAGGTACTTTGCCTCAGGCATTCCTGAAATAAGTTTCCTTTCCGCAAGCAGTATTTTTTCTGAATTAGACTCGGCTGCAATTTTCTCAATTCAGGATTCTGCAGGGATTGATTCCTCATCTGTTGAAGTTCAGCTTGATTCTATTACAATAAATAACTTTTCTTTTCTGCCCCGCAACGGAATCTTAAAGGTTAATATAAATGGAATTAAACCGGGAGATCATGTAATCCGGATAATTGCCGTGAACAAAAACGGCATCCATTCATTTCCCTTTCATCAGAATATTTTTATAAAAGAAATGTGATAAGTTTAGAAGAACCATTAAATTTGTTTTCAGCTTCTCTAAAATAGTTTTGTAAAATAAATTTTTACTCTATGCTTAATTATGTCTGGCTTTCACTTTTAATTTTAGGAATAGGAGCCGGGGTATATACCGACCTATCTAATCAAAGCGGCAACAAGTATAGAAACGGGGAACAGCTGCCGGTTATAATTAATTTTTCCGGATCAATTGAAAAAGGAAAGAGTTATGATGCGGAACTGAACATTAAGAAAGAAAATTTTAACAAATTTTACGACGAAAATATTAAAGAAGATTTAACCTTCCCGGTTAAAGCAGCATTTAGTGAGAATGATAAACAAGCGGTTCTCTACTTTAAAGTTGAAGATCGGTTCCCGGAGACTTGGAAAGAAATGGGGAGTGTTAACGGTGAAGAAAACGACTTAACAGGCAATTTAGTCCTTGGCAAACCGATCTCTGAAAGCTCAGCTCAAGCAAAATTAATTCTTGAAGATGTCACTTTCATTAAGTTAAAAGAAATTACAAATTCCGCTCTCGAATATGCCGGTATAGCAGTTAATATTGCTTTAGGCTTAATTGGTATTATGGCTTTATGGCTGGGTGTCATGAAAGTAGCGGAAGAAGCAGGTTTAATAAAGATTTTAGCCAATTGGCTTAAGCCTCTTACAAAAAAACTTTTTCCGGATGTTCCGTCCGATCATCCTGCAATGGGTTCTATGATAATGAATATTTCTGCAAACATGCTTGGTCTGGGAAATGCTGCTACACCTTTCGGATTAAAAGCAATGGAGGAACTGGATAAATTAAATCCTAACAAGGGTACTGCAACGAATGCTATGATTACTTTTCTGGCAATTAATACAGCCGGTATGACTCTGATTCCTGCGACTGCAATTGCCATCCGTGCTGCTTCAGGAAGTTCGGATCCGGCAATAATCATCGGCACTTCATTGTTTGGTTCAGCATGTGCTACAATTGCAGGCTTAACCGCCGCAAAGATCCTGGAAAAGTTTTCAATTGTGAATTTTAAATTTTTTGAATGGATAAAGAAAAACAGTAAAGTTTTTTTCTGGGCTGCCGGAATAATAGCATTCTTATTGCTCCTTTTTTTTACCGGTTTAGGCAGTCTGATAGGCAGAATTATTAATCCCGGCCTTTTCAAAGATATTATTCAGGTAATATCTATAATTGCCATCCCGTTATTTATAATCCTTTTTATAGGTTACGGTGCATTTAAGAAGGTCCGGGTCTATGAACAATTTGTTGAAGGAGCGAAAGAGGGCTTTAACATAGCAGTAAGAATAATCCCTTATCTAGTTGCAATGTTAATGGCAATAGGAATTTTCAGAGCAGGCGGAGCAATGGATTGGCTGGTTTATATACTTAATCCGGTTACAAGTTTAATTGGAATGCCTGGCGAAGCGCTGCCGATGGCATTGATGAGGCCTTTATCGGGTAGCGGATCGCTTGGAATTATGGCGGAAATTATTTCTGTGCACGGCGCAGATTCTTTAATAGGAATCATGGTTTCCACTTTTTACGGAAGTACAGAAACAACCTTCTATATTCTTGCCGTTTATTTTGGAGCAGTAAATATTAAGAATACACGGCATGCTCTTCCTGCCGGATTAATTGCCGATGTGTGCGGAATTTTAGCTGCAACTTTTATCGTAAATTTATTATTTGGTTGAAAATGAAAGCAGTAATACCCGGCAATATTCCTCAAGCTGCCGCCGAACTTCTTAAAAAAGAAGGTTTTAAATTATCAATAATTACGGAAGATGAATCTGACCGGGAAGATTTTTTTAATAATATCGAAGATGCGGATGCAGTTATTTCATTGATAAATCAGAAATTCAATCCATATGTTATAGAGAAGATGAAAAAATGTAAAATAATTGCAAATTACGGTGTTGGATTCAACAATATTGATGTTCAATATGCAAAAGAAAAAGGAATTATTGTAACAAATACCCCTGATGTTCTTACAGATTCAACAGCCGATTTAACTTTGGCATTGGTTCTTGGATGTGCAAGAAAAATTACCGAAGCTGAAGCATTTGTAAGGGAAGGGAAATTCCTTGGGTGGCAGCCTCAGTTATTCCTGGGAACTGAATTAAAGAACAAAATTTTCGGCATAATAGGGGCTGGAAGAATCGGGACAGCCGCTGCAATACGGGCTTATTCCTTTGGAATGAAGATTATTTATTATTCGAAAAAAGAAAACAAACTGCTTAAAAAAGTTGCAAAGGCAAAAAAAGTATCATTAAATTCACTTCTTGAAAAAGCAGATTTTATTTCACTCCATGTTCCTTTAACGAGTGAAACATACCACCTGTTAAATAAAGAAAAATTGAGTTTAATTAAGCCTGCTGGTGTACTTATAAATACTGCCAGGGGAGAAATAGTTGATGAGCAGGAATTAATTGAATTGTTAAAAAAGAAAAAGATATCTGCCGCAGGTTTTGATGTATTTGAAAATGAGCCGAATTTAAATCCGGATTTGTTTAAACTTGATAATGTTCTTCTCCTTCCCCACATTGGAAGTGCAACTATAGAAGCCAGGACAAATATGGCTCTGCTTGCAGCAAGAAATGTAGCTGCAGTTCTGAAAGGGAAAAAACCGCTTACACCGGTTTAAGTAACTTAAGGAGTGTATAGAAATCTTTAAAGAAATTATTAATTCAATTAATTTATTGATGAATTTTCATGTGCCTTCTAATTAGCTTACAGCAAGATTAAAGGTATGTTCAATTAAAGGGAGAGAAAAATAAATGAGAATAGGAATTCCAAAGGAAAATTTAAAAGAAGAAAAACGGGTTGGTCTAGCGCCTGCCGGAGTGGATTCATTAATTAGATCGGGACATACGGTTTATATTGAAAGCGGGGCAGGGGAGGGAAGTCATTTTACTGATGAAGATTTTAGAAAAACCGGTGCAAAAATAGTCTTCAGCGCTGAAGAAATTTACGGCAGGTCTGAACTGATTGCGAAAGTAGCACCCATAACCGAAAAAGAAGCCAATCTCATTGAAAAGGAACAAATCTTAATGGCATTTCTTCATCTTGCGGTTGCTTCAAAAAAAACAATTCATAAACTTCTTGAGAAGAAAATTACCGCAATCGCGTACGAAGTTATCGAGGATAATGAAGGACTCCCCGTTCTTCATTCAATGAGTGAAATTGCGGGTCCGCTTTCTATCCAGGTTGCCGAGCGATATTTAGAAAGTCATGCAAAAGGAGGAAGAGGAATCCTTCTCGGAGGAATTACAGGTGTTGCGCCGGCCGCCGTTGTCATACTCGGTGCCGGAGTCGTCGGCACTTCGGCTGCAAGAGCCGCATTGGGAAGGGGTGCTCAGGTTATTATTTTAGATCAGGATCTGAAACGATTAAGAAAAATTGATGAGAATTTTAAAGAGAAAATAACTACTGTTGTTGCAAACCCTTATACAATATCCCGGGGGGTAAAATTTGCAGATGTGTTAATTGGTGCGGTTCTTAGAAAAGGAGAGAAAACTCCGCATATTGTAACCGATGAAATGGTTAAACAAATGAAAAAAGGGGCAGTTATTGTGGATGTTTCAATCGATCAGGGGGGCTGTATTGAAACAAGCAGAATTACTTCTATTTTAGATCCGGTATTCAGGGTACATGATGTTATTCATTACTGCGTCCCTAACATGCCTGCTCTTGTTGCGCGTACTGCAACTTATGGATTGAATAATGCGGCTATAAATTATATTCATGATATTGCAGAAAATGGAATCTCCAATGCCTTGCTTGGGAACGCTCCGCTGGCAAAAGGAGTATGTACTTATAACGGTTACTGCTCAAATGAAGCGATAGCAAATATGCTTGATATTGAATTCAAAAAATTGAGAATTTTTGCTAATAATTAGAGCATTGAAATAAAATTCTATGATAGCTGTAATTGGCGATATACACGGCTGCTTCAATACCCTGAAAGATCTGGTTTCAAAAATAAAAAAGAAATATCCTTCAATTAACCTTTATTGCGTCGGCGATCTGGTGGACCGGGGAAACTTTAGTTTTGAGGTACTGGAATATATAATTAAGAAGAAAATTAAGTTTACTCCCGGAAACCATGACTATATGTTCTATTATTTTATTAAATTTCCAAAAAGTCATCTCGGAAGAGCATGGCTGTATAACGGGTATGAAACCACTTTAGCTTCATACAACAACAGATATGAAAAAATAATTGAGCATCTTGATTTAATCACCGCTCAGCCTTTATTTATTAATAATGATGATTGCTTTATTTCGCATGCAGGAATTTCGGTTTATTATAAATCAAAATTTTCAAAAAATTTTCATGACGATCTAAACTCGATTAAAAAACTGCTGGATTCTGATGTTGACTGCGAACATGGAGTATTATGGACGAGAGACAGGCTGCTGAATCTGGGAAAGCTGCAGATAGTCGGCCATACACGTCAACCTGAGATGCTTTATATTAAAGAAAACAATACTGCCTATATTGATACATCGGTTTACACCGGGAATAAATTAAGTGCTGTTATTGTCGAAAAGAGCAAAATACTCGAAGTAATCTCAATACCTACTTATACAGAAGATATTGAATAACCTTTTGGGAATATGTTAATAAAAATAGGCAGCTTCCAAATAAGAAATTATAAAATAAATGATACGGAAGCTCTTTTAAAATATGCAAACAACTGGAATGTATCTATAAATTTGCGGGACGGTTTTCCTTATCCTTATACAATTCAGGATGCTGCGGATTGGATAGATTTTACCATTCACCAAAATCCGCAGACTAACTTTGCAATAGCCGGACAAGAGCTTATTGGAGGAATAGGTATTACTTTACAAAGCGATGTGCATAGAAAATCGGCAGAAATTGGTTACTGGCTCGGTGAACCTTTTTGGGGAAGAGGAATAATCACCCAGGCATTATCTGCAATGACTCAATATGCTTTTGATAATTTCGACTTAATAAGGCTTTATGCTTATGTTTTTGAAACAAACCCTGCATCTATGAGAGTACTTGAGAAGGCGGGATATAAATTAGAAGGCAGGCTCCGGAAAAGTGTGGTAAAAGACGGCCAAATTTTGGATCAAATGGTTTATGCTATGCTTAAGGAAGAACTCACACCTCGTGAAATATTTTAAAATTAAATTTATCTGTTTAATAATTACTTTATCCCTACTTTAATACTGATCAATTTAAGAATGTTCAAGATCACTGCATCGAAAAATAGGAATTATATTTTTGAATTTGCGAAATGGTTGGAAATTCTTTTTGCAATTCTTATGTTTTCATGCAATGCTCCGAGAAGTAACCCGATTGATCCTAATAATCCTGGCGTTTCATTTTCAGTTTTAGAGGGGAATGTCAGTACATCATATATTCCGCTGGTAGGTATACCCGATGTATTTGTTTACTGGGTGCCGGCAAACAGATTAGTTAAAACAAATATTAATGGCAACTTCATAATAGGGAATATTAAATCAACGGATGGAAATTTGATTTTTGAAAAGGAAGGATTTAAATCCGATACTCTTCTCGTTATTTGGAATGGAGCTGAAAGAATATCAAAGCAGATTCATTTAAATAGTCTTCCGGAAATGGAATACCTGAATATAGTAACTTCGGTTGAATTTGAATTATCCGGGAGATCGGCTGAACTTCTGTTTTCTGCTAAAATTCAGGATAGAGACAGTCAGATTGATTCTGTTTATGTGGAAAATACCACGTTAGGACTGTTGAAGAAACTGGAGCTTATTGGTGAGGAATATTCTTTAATTCTTAATGAAAGTGATCTTCATGTGAACAGTCTCGAAGGTTTAATCGGACATGATTTTAATTTATTTGTCTCGGATTCGGCTGTAGGGAATTCATTTAAAATCGGCAGCGGCAGAATTAACCGCGTAATTTATACTGAACCTGTGACAGTTTCTCCGGCAAATGCAGATACGATCAGTTCTCCGCTTGTACTGCAATGGAACCAAGCTTCCTTGGGATTTAGTTTTTATTATTCAGTTGAAATTTATACAAACGAAACGGGCAACAATGAGCTTGTTTATACCAGCGCGCCAGTTGAATCCGGAACCACTCTTCTTAATACGGAATTATCTTTATCACCCGGAGAATATTTCTGGGTAATTTGGATTGTGGATCAATTTAATAATAGGGCAAGATCAAGGCCTGCATTATTTGTTGTCCAATAATTATATTTATTGACTGTTTTTCAGTACTTTTCTAATTTATACTAATCGTTTGGATTTAAAGGAGAGCAATTTTTAAATGAAAGCAAAATGCAATGATTAATAATACGACTGAAAATATTGAACAGATAAAATTAATTACAAAAGAACAATTCGATACACTTTACCATATAAGTCAGACGCTGAACTCTGTTGCTGTTGAAGATATTTTAATCGAAGAAACTTTAGATTTAATCATTAACGTATTAAATGCCGAACGCGGACTCTTTGTTAAATACGATGAGGAAAAAGAATCATTCGAAATAATTGCAGCAAGAAATATTGAAAAAGAGAATATAGAGGATCTTTCCACCTTCTCCTCCGGGATATTGAAGCGGGTAATTGAAACTTCCCAGCCGTGCCTCTTTCATGATGTGCAGAGCGATCCTAATCTTTCTCAATTTGAAAGCATTCAAATTCATAATATTAAATCTATACTTGGGGTTCCGATTTTCAGGGATAATAAAGTTTGGGGAGTCCTTTTAACGGACAGCCGGACCAATAGGAAAGAATTTACTGAGGAAAATCTTGTATTCCTCGACTTTTTCTCCAATCTTGTGTCACTTGCTCTTGACAAGATAATCCGCTATCAGGAACTGCAGAATGAGAATACAATTTTAAGAAATCAGCTGCAGGCATCCAAAAAAATTCCCCAGTTAATCGGGGACAGCCCGGCAATGCAGAACCTGGTTTCACTAATTCATAAAGTCGCAAGCACCGACGCTACGGTTCTTCTTCTCGGTGAAAGCGGAACAGGAAAAGAACTAGTAGCTAGAGCAATCCATAATTTGAGCAGAAGGAGTACAAAACCGTATTTAGCCCAGTTTTGCGGTTCAATTCCTGATACTTTGCTTGAAAGTGAATTATTCGGTTATAAAAAAGGAGCTTTTACAGGAGCATCTACGGATAAAAAAGGTTTATTTGAAGTCGCAAATTCAGGTACTTTCTTTTTGGATGAAATTGCCGATATTTCAATGGCTTTACAGGCAAAACTTCTGCGTGTTTTGCAGAATAAAGAAATAATAAGATTAGGAGATACTCAGGTAATTAAGGTGGATGTTAGAGTTATTGCTGCAACTAACAAAGATTTGAAACAATTAACAAAAGAAAATAGATTCCGGGAAGATCTTTTTTACAGACTGAATGTTTTTCCGATAAAAATACCTCCCCTAAGAGAAAGAAGGGGAGATATACCGCTGCTTACAAAACATTTTATTAAGCAGTTTTCTCCCGATAAGGAGATAATTATTTCTTCGCAAGTGATGAGGCTTCTGGAAGATTATAATTGGCCTGGAAATGTAAGACAGCTGGAAAATGTCCTGCAAAGAGCTTTAATTCTCTGTGATACCAATAAATTGCTTCCCGAACAAATCCTTTTTGAAGAGGCATCGGAAGATATAAATTTCAGCGGTACATTAAGAGAATTTGAAAAAATTCTGCTGAAAAAAAGATTAAAAGAATTTGAAGGAAACAGAACTGCAACCGCTAGGTCTCTTGGAGTTTCTGTAAGATGGGTTCAGCTTAAGCTTAAAGAAATGGGAGAAGATATAGGCAATGCTTAATACGGCAACTGAAGTATTGTTTAAGAAATTTGAAATAGTAGAAACTTTAAAGAAAGATGCATATACTGCTGTTTATATCGCCATACATACATATCTTGGTAAAAAAATAATCCTTAAAACCCTTAATACAAGCGAACTGGATGACAAAACTATTACAACCAGATTCAGAAGGGAAGCAAAAATACTCGCAAAGCTGAGTCATCCAAATCTTATAGAAGTCCTCGACTTCGGTACTTATGAAAACTTTTTTTATCTCTCGTTTGAATATTTTGAGAGCCGCAATCTTAGAGAAATAATTAAGGAAAATAAACTCACATTTGATGACAAGCTGAATTTATTGCATCAGCTTCTTCAGGCGTTGGAAGCAGCCCACCAGAACCAGGTTGTACACAGGGATATCAAGCCGGAAAATATACTCGTAAATTCAAAATTGCAGTTGAAGATTGCAGATTTCGGTTTAGCCTTAATTCTCAATGAAACAAACCTGACCCAGAAATCTTCCATTGTAGGAACACCCAGCTATATGTCTCCGGAGCAGATACGCGGCGAAATTTTATCAACGCAGTCCGATTTGTTTTCAGCGGGGATTGTTGCATATGAATTATTTACCGGGCATAATCCTTTTCTTGGAAAAGATATCAGCGATACGATCAATAAAATTCTTAACTTCGATGAGAACTCAATAACTAAAGGATTAGAACATCTTCCCTCTAATGTACAAAAGACAATAAGAACTATGCTGAAGAGGAATCAGAAATCAAGAGTATCCTCGGTTAATGAAGTATTTAATCTGCTCGGATTTTCTCCCAACCGCGAACAAAAAATTTATAAAAGACTTTTGCCGACGCGTGGCAGAAGAAAAAAACTTTTAATATTATCGACAGCCGCTGCTATTATTTTAATAGCAGGTTTATTTTTATTCTTCTCAAAGGATTCATTATTTAACTCGATCTCTGGAAATGAAACTTCTTCCCTGAAAAATAATATTAATAATATCAATGAACCTGATAAAAATGCTTCTAATTCGGGAGAAAACAATACGAACAAAGAGCGGCCTCCTGTTCCCAATTTAATTACAGACTATGGTAAATTATTTATTGAATGTTCTCCCTGGGGAGATGTATATGTCGATAATGTTAAAATCGATACTACTCCGCTTAAAGACTATATCAGACTGAAACCCGGAAGGCATACAATTAAGGTAGTTCATCCGGATTATCCGTCATATGTTAAAAATATTAGAATTGCCGGTGCACAAATTGAAACAATGGTAATTGATTTTAAGTATTCTGTCGGCTACTTAATGTGTAATATTAATCCCTGGGGTGATGTTTACATAAACGGCGAGTTGAAAGGTACAACGCCGCTGCGCGCCCCGATCTTATTGTATCCAGGAAGTTATACACTGACTGTTGCCAATCCTCAGTACGGAAAGAAAGAAGTTATTATAGATGTTAAAGCGAGAGACACCTTAAATTATAATTTTAATTTCGAAAATCAGGATTCATTAAAAAATAATTTGTAATTATTCCTTTCTTATTCTTCAGATAAGATTATAAAGAGGTTGGGTGAGATTTTATTTAATCTCATATTTTTTGATTTATACAGTAATTCATCTTTCGCAGGTTCATCCCGATGAATCCATTAATATTACTGCTTTCCTTTCGTTAAATCCGACTAATCAGAAAGTTCCTGAAATAAGGGACAGCCTGAATACTCCTGTGCAGGATTCTTTAAGCTATTTGAGAAAAAAGCTGGAGCAGTTTGATTACAGCTCGGTTATAAACGGTGCCAACCGATTACTGATAAATAAAGAACAATTATCAAAAAACGAACTAATAGAGACTCAACAGCTTAAAGGAATTTCTCATTTTGCTCTGGCCGAAGATGAAAATGCTGAAAGAAGTTTTAGGGAGATTTTAAGGATAGACAGTTCTTTCGCTCTGGACTCAACAAGAATCTCACCTAAAATAATATCCTTTTTTAAAAAAGTTAAAGAAAATTATCTAAAAAGGATCTCCGATGTTAATGAGGGGAATATTGCACGGATTGATACTGTTTACATCCCTCATATTTATGAGCAGGAACTCAGCGGCAGAGTTCAGCAGGCTGTAATACGCTCAATTCTTTTTCCTGGTCTGGGGCACTTGTACCAAGCAGGATCAGTTAAAGCATGGACATTAACCGCATTAACAGCCGCAGCCGCAGGTTCCCTAATTTATTTCTGGATAGATATGGATAGAAAGGAAGAATTGTATATTAATGAATCTGAAGCGGACTTGATTGATTATAGATATAAAAAATACAACCGTTCTTACAGGCTTAGAAACATCTCTTTAATTGCGCTTGCGGGTATATGGATGTACACCCAGATAGATCTTCTCTTTTTTTCTGATCTTTTCGAAATAAAGTATAAGGAATTAAAACTCCCCGACGGCAAAATTCAGGTCGGAATAGATTTCAAATATTATTTTTAATAAAAACCGGAATAACATTCATCTTAATGAAATTAATTCGTATAGATTTTTTTAATGATGGACTTATAAAGAACTAAAATTATTTGTTCTAAGAGAATAATCTTATTTCAGAGTTGGCACTTAAATTGAGTTTTATGAAAAAAAGGAAATAAGTTGAGATACAAGAAATTTGAATTAATATCGGGTGAAACCATCCGGAAGTCTAGAACTGATTTGATGGCAGAATGTCTAAAATTGGGGCTTCCTGTAAGAAAAGATGATAGTTACAAAACATTACAGCTTTTTCTCGATTTAATATATGAAAAGAACAAGCTGTTTATTGAAGATGAAAGCGTAGAAGAAAAAAAAGTTACAAAAAGATTATTTATTGAAAAATTAATAAACAATTTTTATACAAAAATTAAGAGCTTCTTCAGGTAAGTGCGAAATCTATTCACTAGCTGTGAAAAATATTTAGGGGAAATTTTTTTAACATAAATATAATATGCTGAAAAACAAGTTAATATTGGCATATAAATTCATGGCATCCTTCTTGGGATTTATCCAGGGGGATTTATAAATCCTTGTATTATTTTCAACAAGTTAGTTTCTTATTTAATACACTGTTCTTTTAAATAATTTATTCAAAGATCTTACATTTTAAATGAATTAATTGAGAATATATAGATATTATTTCTTATATAAATTCTTTGAAAACGGAGGTTATATTGAAAGAAAAGAATGTGCATGACTTTACTTCCGGTAGAAAGAAGATTAATAATGCCTCTTCTAAAAATACAGCACAAAGTGATGTTGTTTCAGAAGAGTTATTTGAATTAGAGATGCCAACCGGTAGAAAAGAACTTTTAAGTAAATGTATTGAGCTTGGACTCCCAGTAGAAGAAACCGATGATGATGTTATACTTAAATTATTATATGAGGCCGCTAGAGATAAGTTTAGTTACTACAAAAAGTTCAGACAGTTTTAACTAATTATTAAGTTTCCCCCTCAAATACCTAAAAGCCCGTAATAACCTCCCTGACTCACGTCAGGGAGGATTACTTTTTCCTAAAGATAATAACAAAACCTTTAAAATAAAAAAGGCGGGATTTTACCGCCTTTTCACTATAAGAGTATTATTAATACATACCGCCCATATCACCCATACCGCCATGAGGCATAGGAGGCATGGCAGGTTCTTTTTCTTTCTTTTCGAATACAACTGCTTCGGTAGTAATAAGCAGGGAAGCAACTGAAGCAGCATTCTCAAGTGCAATTCGTGCAACTTTTGTAGGATCAATGACCCCGGCTTTTATTAGCGGTTCAAAAGTCTCAGTTGCTGCATTAAAACCGAAATCATCTTTTCCTTCTTTTACTTTTTGCAGAACAACTGAACCCTCGATGCCCACATTATTTACAATTTGTCTCAGAGGTTCCTCTAGGGAACGCTGCACAATTCTGATACCGGTGGTTTGATCAGTATTTTCGCCTTCGAGTTTTTCAAGAACAGACATTGCCCTGACGAATGTTACTCCTCCTCCGGTTACGATGCCTTCTTCAACTGCAGCCCTGGTTGCGTGGAGTGCATCTTCAACTCTTGCTTTCTTTTCCTTCATTTCTATCTCAGTAGAAGCACCTATCTTTAAGACTGCTACTCCGCCGGAAAGCTTAGCTAATCTCTCCTGAAGTTTTTCTTTATCATAATCTGATGTTGTCTTATCGATCTGTACCTTTATTTCGTTTATTCTCTTCTTTATTTCTTCGCCTTTCCCGGCACCTTCAACTATAGTGGTATTGTCTTTATCAATTACTACTTTCTTTGCACTTCCTAAATAGGAAACAGTAGCATTTTCAAGTTTAAAGCCGCGTTCTTCTGAAATAACAGTACCATTAGTTAAAACTGCTATATCTTCCAGCATGGCTTTTCTTCTATCGCCGAATCCGGGTGCTTTTACCGCGCATACTTTTAAAGTTCCGCGGATTTTGTTTACTACAAGAGTAGCCAAAGCTTCACCTTCAAGGTCTTCTGCAATGATCAATAAAGCTTTGCCCTGCTGTGCAACTTTTTCAAGTATCGGCAGCAAATCTTTCATAGCTGAGATTTTCTTGTCATGAATCAGGAAATAAGGGTCTTCAAGATTTGCTTCCATCGATTCTGCATCAGTAACAAAGTAGGGTGATAAATAACCGCGGTCAAACTGCATACCTTCAACAACTTCCAGGGAAGTATCGGTTCCCTTTGCTTCTTCCACGGTAATTACTCCATCTTTTCCGACTTTCTCCATAGCATCTGCAATTAAATCTCCGATCGATTTATCATTATTGGCAGAAATAGCGCCGACCTGTGCGATTTCATTTCTTCCTTCAACATCCCTGCTGATGGATTTTAAGTACTCAACAACTTTTGTAACTGCTAGATCGATACCTCTCTTCAGATCCATCGGGTTCGCACCGGCGGTAACGTTTTTTAAACCTTCTCGGTAAATAGCCTGAGCCAGAACTGTTGCAGTAGTTGTACCGTCTCCGGCAACATCGCTTGTTTTTGATGCAACTTCGCGAACCATCTGTGCACCCATATTTTCGACTGCATCTTCAAGTTCTATTTCTTTAGCAACGGTAACACCATCTTTTGTAACTGTAGGAGCGCCGAATTTCTTTTCAAGAACAACATTGCGTCCTTTTGGTCCTAAAGTAACCTTCACGGCGTTTGCTAATTTATCAACGCCTCTCTTTAGTTTATTCCTAGCTTCCACATCAAATTCAATTAATTTTGAAGCCATTGTTTATACCTCCATGTTTATTTTTTTCCAAAATTTTATTAACTAACAATTGCGAAAATGTCACTCTCGCGCATTATCAAATATTCCTCGCCGTCAATTGTAACTTCTGTCCCGCTGTATTTTCCATATAGAACTTTATCTCCGACTTTTACTTCAGGCTTTACTGTTTTCCCGTCATCGCCTATTTTGCCTGGTCCAACTGCAACTATAGTTCCTTCAATTGGTTTTTCTTTTGCAGTATCGGGGAGTATTATTCCGCCTTTTGTTTTTTCTTCAGCTTCGCTTGGTTTTACTATTACTCTGTCAGCTAAAGGTTTCAAATTAATTTTAGCCATATTTTTACCTCCATGTTTTATCTTATTGATTTAATGAAATCTTTTTTCCCGGTTAAAACGGGTAACAGGCATTGGTTGTATTAGCACTCTTAAAAAGCGAGTGCTAATATAATACACTTCTAAAATTTTGTCAACATGGGGACTTCCAAGTATCAATAAAACCTTAAAAATCCTATATTTATATGTGAAAAATCTTTTCTATGCTGAAGTCTCAATTTTTAAAAGTATAGTAATTTTCAAGAAAATGAAGAATTTTAATTTAAGAAATGAATTGAAAGATTTGAGTCGAGCAATAAAAACTCTTGACCGGAAATCTGTCATAATTTTTATTTGTATTGCTATTTTACAAACGGTTTCATGGTACTTTACTTCACGGCGATTTTTTAGAAACAATTTTTTTGAGGAATTTCAATTCAATCCGAACGTCTATTTAATTGAATATTTGTACTGGTTTTTCGGAGATTTTTTTACATTCTTTTTATTTCCTGTTCTGATAATAAGATTTCTTTTTAAAGATCAAATAAAAAATTACGGACTCAAGCTGGGGGATTATAATACCGGAATAAAAATTTCTTTTATTTTTCTTTGCATAATGATCCCGCTTGTCTGGTTTGCTTCATCTTTCCCTCAATTCAGCAGTACATACCCGCATTTGGCGGATGCAAGAAAATCGTGGCCGATTTTTTTAATTTTTGAATTTGGAATGATTGTTTACATGTTCGCGTGGGAATTTATCTGGAGAGGTTTTATGTTATTCGGACTTGAAAGTAAATTCGGATACTATGCAGTTTTAATTCAAACCGTTCCGTTTGTTATATTGCATAATGGAAAACCTGTGTTTGAAACTTTCGGATCTATAATCGCAGGAATTGCACTCGGAATATTAGCTTTCAGGACCAGATCAATTTTATACTGCGTTGCTGCTCATTACGGAGTTATGTTCAGCATCGATTTTATTTCCGCCCTCCGCTACAGATCGGGGGAGTACGGAGTAGGTTTAAATTCTTTAGTAAAAGTTATTTCAACAATTTTTTAGGAAAATAAAATGAGATTTGCCTTAAATATAGATCATGTTGCAACATTGAGAAATGCGAGAGGAGAAAATCAGCCTGATCCTATTACAGCAGCACTTTTGGCTGAGCAAGCTGGTGCTGACGGAATTGTTGTGCACCTCAGAGAGGACAGGAGGCATATAAATGAAAAGGATGTACGGCTGCTTAGAGAATTAATTTCAACCAAGCTTGATTTAGAAATGGCTGCGGTTGAGGAAATTATTAAAATTGCCTGCGATATTGGTCCCGACCTTGCAACTATTGTCCCTGAAAAAAGACAGGAGCTGACAACTGAAGGGGGGATAAATGTAATTGATAATATAAGTTTATTGAGGGATACAATTATAGAACTGCATAAATCGGATATTGAAGTTTCATTATTTATCGAACCTGAAATCGAGCAGATCGATGCCGCTGCCGAAATTAATGCCGATTTTATTGAAATTCATACTGGAGCTTTTGCCAATGCACTCTCTGAAGAAGAGCAGTTTGATGAGCTTGATAAAATCAGGCTTGCTGCCAAGCATGGGAAAAAACTCGGACTTGCCATAAACGCCGGTCACGGCTTGAACTATCAAAATATAAAAATATTCAGGGAGCTGACCGATATTGATGAGGTGAGCATAGGGCATGCTGTAATAGCCCGCGCGTTGTTTGTGGGTATACCCGAAGCGGTAAACCAGATGATCAGCTTAATTAAATAACTCAGTTCAATTATTCTTTCTATTCAACTAAAAAGGTTGAAATTAATTCTTTCAACCAAAATAGTTGAATTTTTTATTTTCAACCGTATTGGTTGAATCTGAAATTATATTTGAATAACTTTGCTTACCCAATTGGCGGATATGTTATTTATGGAAAAGATAACTTTAATAGGTGATATCGTATCATCCAGAAGAATTAAGAAACGACAGCAAATCCAGAATAATTTAAATAAGGTATTTAAAAAAATTAATGAGAGGGGAGAATATATTTCTTCTCCGTTGACTATTACTTTGGGTGACGAATTTCAAGCCGTATATAATAAAGCTGATTTTATTTTTAAACATATATGGCAGATAATCTTAAGTATTTATCCTGAAAAAGTCAGGTTTTCAATAGGCTTAGGGGAAATTACTACAGCTTTAAATCCCGTACAGGCAATTGGAATGGATGGTCCCGCTTTTTATAATGCCAGGAAAGGACTTGATGAAATTAAGCAGACTTATTTTCAGTTTAATGTAACCGGAAATGAAAGAACAAACCTGGAATTAATTAAGCAGAGTCTTTTCCTGCTTTCACATATTTCTTATAATTGGAAAGAAACAAGATTAATTATTCTTTCAATGATGTATGACAATTTTTCGGTTAACGAGATAGCAAAGAAAATTAAAATAACCGATAAAGCAGTTTATAAAAATATAGATGCAGGTGCGCTTCAAACAGTGATTAAACTAACTGCTGAATTAAGTAAAAGCATCAATTCAATAATTATGAAAAGATAAATTGGAGTTATTTTTCCTAATAAATATTACCGTTTTTCTCAGGTTATTTTTTTTCTTTAAAGACAAACAGTTAACACTGATTAAACTAGTTTTGCTTATTATTCTTCAATTAATTCCTCTGCTGCTGTTTGAATTTAATACAGAGCTTATTTTCTTTGCCCTCCTAATTATCCTCCTATTAATTTCTTCATTTTACATTGAGAGGAAAAACAGCTTAATATCACGCATGAATCTGGTAAGATTTTTAACAATAGTGGCATATATAATTTCAGCAATAATTTTTACTTCACCTGGCCTTAATCTTCATTTCAGGGATTCTTCGGTTCAATTCTTTAAGAATCTTGCAGGTTTTATTCTTGCGGTTGGTGAAAAAAATGACTGGTTAAAGGTAAATATGGTAACCGCCGGAGGACTTGTTCTTTTAAACGAAGTAAATTTTTTTATACGGTACTTTTTCGATTTTTTCGGCGTTATTCCTAAAAAAATTTCCGGAGCTGAAGTAAAGATCGATGAAAAGGAATACAGCGCCGGCCGGGTCATAGGAATGCTTGAGCGTGTGCTTATTTATTTTTTTGTGTTGATAAACCAATTTGCCGCCATAGGTTTTATTATAGCAGCCAAAGGTTTTACCAGATTCAAGGAGCTTGATGAGCGTGAGTTTGCAGAATATGTTCTAATCGGCACTTTATTATCTGCAACTTCTTCCATTTTTACCGCAATGCTGATTAAAGAGTTATTAAGCAGGTGAGATTCAGTTAGTTGAACCCCACCTGTTTTCCCCTTAAAAAATTACTGCCTGTTTAATCCTGAAGCAAGATCTAAAAGTCTTAAAAATTCTGCCCGGTAGCCGTACTTATCTTCACCTAAAGAATTTTTTGCCAATTCTTTAGTCTTATCAAAATCGGCATTTCCTATAAATTCGGAATCTCTTAAAAGCATTCCTAACTGCGCAACGGCAGCAGAAAATTTGAAATTGTCGGAGGTTTTCTTAAATGAAACCGGTTTGCCGGTTATTACAGCTGACATTAATTTACTTACATCTTCATCAGGCTTTTTATACCGGATACTTACAGTTAATATCTCTTCCGTTTCAACGGCGCTTTTCTTTATAACCTTTTCCTGGTATTTCAATTTGAAATCTCCCGCAAGATCTTCAATATTTTCAAGGGTCACAATTTCATACAATGCAGTCACGGTATGTCCCGCACCGATTTCACCCGCATCTTTTTTATCATCCTCAAAATCTTCATCATTCAATAATTTGTTCTCGTAGCCCACTAGTCTATAAGATTTAATTTTTGCCGGATTGAATTCAACCTGGATTTTTACATCCTTTGCAATTGTAAAAAGCGTTGCGCCGATTTCATCAACTAAAACTTTTTTTGCTTCCAGCATATTATCGATGTAAGCATAGTGGCCGTTCCCTTTATCGGCTAATTCCTCAAGTCTTGAGTCTTTAATATTTTCCTCCCCGAATCCTAATACTGTTAAGAAAATCCCATCTTTCTTTTTTTCATTAAGAAAGCGAACGAGCTCACCAGTATTTGTTATTCCGATATTAAAATCCCCGTCGGTTGCAAGAATTACCCGGTTGTTTCCATCTTCAATAAAATTCTCCTTTGCGATTTTATAGGCAAGTATTATTCCTTCGCCGCCCGCAGTTGAACCTCCTGCTTGAAGCTGTTCAATGGCACCAAGAATTTTTGCTTTCTCAGATCCGTAGGTAGTTGGAAGAAATAATCCGGCTGCACCCGCATAAACGACAATTGCAATTTTATCATCGTTATTTAACTGCCCGACAAGCATCTTAAATGCTTTTTTCAGCAGCGGGAGTTTATTCTCAGGAGTCATTGAACCTGAAACATCAATTAAAAAAGTAAGACTGCTCGGTATATTTTCATCTTTAATTAATTCTTTCCCCTTTATTCCAATGTGTACCAAATAATTATCTTCATTCCATGGACATTCAGAATATTCGGTGAAAATTTTAAAAGGCAAATCTGTTTCAGAAACCGGATAGTCGTAATCGAAATAATTGATAAATTCTTCAACTCTAACGGCATCTTTTGGCGGAAGCCTTCCTTCCATTAAAAATCTCCTGGTGTTGCTGTAAGATGCTGCATCTACATCTATAGAGAATGTAGAAAGAGGATTTTTTATTGCATCTTTGAAATTATTCTCATCTATGTATGAATACTCATCTGTATTGAAATCAGGTAATTCCCTAATTGTTTCAGCAGAAACAATGCTCCTGATTGTATTACTGCTTAATTGCTGGTTTATTGCCTTTATTTGCCCCATTGCCTGTGCTGTTATCACAACTTCTTCCCCTTCAATCTGTGCAGGATTTAATTTTATATCCAAATTTATTTTCTTAGTTGCTTCAACTTTTAGATTTTCAATTTTTTTTGTTTCGTATCCGATGTAGCTTATAACAAGGTTGTAAACTCCAGGTGATACTTTTAGAACAAAAAACCCATTCAAATCTGTTGCTGTACCTCTGGAGGTTCCTTGAATTAAAATATTGGCTCCGGGTAAACCATTTCCTATTAGAGAATCTGCAACAATTCCGCTGATTGTTCCTGTTTGCGCAAACAGGGAGTTTGTTATAAAATGAAAACAGAAATAAGTGTTGAAGGTTTCATAATAACCCCGCTCTTTTTTGATAAGTTTTAATTAATTTGATGGAACATTTGTTTATCCAAAATGAATCTGAAACAGAAACTCGATTATCATTACAAAGCGTTCGGCAAATCGCAGATCTCACCCGATCCGCTTCAGTTTCTTCATCTTTTCAGCCATGAAAGAGATATAGAAACTGTCGGTTTTATAGCGTCTGTTTTTGCTTACGGGAACGTAACCCAGATAAACAATACGCTGAATAAAATTATTCTAACAGTGGAAAACAGACCTTACGACTTCATGATCAATTTTGGCAAAAGATCCAACCCTATACAGTCTTTAGATTTGAAGCACAGGTTTTATACGGAGGCAGATGTGAAATTGTTTCTTAGTTTGCTGAATAAAATTTTAAAAAAATACGAAATGCTGAAAAATTTGTTTTTGAGGTTTTACAATTCATCCGAACCAAACCTGAAAAATAGTATTGCTAACTTTTCAAAATATCTCCTGGAGAAAATTAAAGAGGAGAGAGAGGTTGATAAAATCTCACCGGGAATAAAGTTTATGTTTCCCAGTCCTGATTCAGGCAGTGCGTGCAAGCGGATGAATTTATTTTTAAGGTGGATGGTTAGAAAAGATGAACTTGATTTTGGGATCTGGAGTGAAATACCTGCAAACAAATTAATTATTCCGGTTGATACTCATGTAGCAAGGATTTGCAGAACTCTTAAATTAACCAAGCGAAAAAATGTCAGCTGGATAATGGCAGAAGAAATCACTGAAAACCTAAAAAAATTTGATCC
>DAISZW010000097.1:0-12647 GCA_036824595.1 Ignavibacteriaceae bacterium | reverse complement strand
ATATCGTTCATTATTTCCCCGGAGCGTTTTGCAGATGTATTTCTTAACATTTTATAAAGCTGTTCTTCGCCGAACATATCTTCTTTTTCATTCATTGCTTCGGTAATGCCGTCTGAAAAGAAAGCAAAAAGACTTCCTGATTTTATCGGTACTTCTTCTTCTATTAAAGTTTTTTCAAATATTAATCCTTTCTCCAGTCCAATACCGATTCCTTGGGTCCTGAAGGAATGAACAGTTCCGTTTGAAGCAAATAATATAGGCATATGTCCGGCCCGGCAGAATTTAACTGTTCTTTTTTCCATATCGAATAAAGCCAGCGTCATTGTAACAAACCAGTTTCTCTCAATGCTTTCATAAAAACGCCTGTTTATTTCAATTAAAATTTCTTTTGGAGATTTTCCCGGAGTGCAGACTATCTGTATCATTGTCTGAAGCTTCGTCATATAAAGAGATGCCGACAAGCCTTTTCCGGAAACATCGCCCACAACAACGAACAATTTGGAACCGGAAATGGTAATCAGATCGTAGTAATCACCTCCGACCTGCATTGCAGGTATCATTTCGCCGCAAATATCCAATCCATGTATGTCGGGGATGCATTTCGGAAGCAGGCCCTGCTGTATTCTGTACGCAAGTTCCAAGTCCCTCTGAATTTTATTCTTTTCGGCTTCGGTTTTATAAAGACGCGCATTTTCAATTGCAATTGCCGCCTGATTGGCTACGGCTGACAGGAGTTCCAGATCCTTGCCTGCAAACTGTGAACCTGAATGTTTTAATCCGAATAATAAAAGCCCGATAACCCTGGAACTTATGATCATTGGAATTATTGTATATACATTTTCTTTGATCAATTGAGCCGCACTTTCAGGAAACGTATTTATGAAATCATGCTGTTCTATAAATACCTTTTCTGATAAGAGCGATTTCTCATTAATAAATTTCAATAGGGGAGAGACGGAATGATCATTCTTCCCTTCTATTTTAAAAGAGCGGTCCGAAATTCCGACGCTTTTAATAAGAGTGTAATTCTCTGCTTCATCATCTTTAACAAGAATTCCGAATGTACCGATCTTGAGTGCGCTGACGAAAGTTTCCTTCATAGATTCGAGAATCTTTTCCAATCCTACAAGAGTCGGGAGTTCATTGCTGAATTTTACCAGCACCTTTTGATAAGCAAACTGTTCCGGATAGAATCTTGCAGTCAGGAAATCCTGGAATTTATCCTTTGTCGATTGGAATACTATTGCAAAAATTATGAATAAAACTGCGGCTGTTATCCCCTGATATTCCCGTGCTCCGGTAATTACTTTGCTGAGTTCCTGTCCAATTACGTAGATTACAAAAAAATAGATTGCAGCAATAGTCAGAGTTGCCGTTCCGTAAATTATCGTATTCTTAATTACTACGCTGACGTCCATAAGCTGGTATTTAAATATTGCATAAGCGAATGCAAGCGGCAAAGCAATAATTAAAATTACCGGGGTATAGAATTCCGGTGAGTTAAATACAGTATCAGTTATAGCAGGTGCAACGAATGCTGTATAGATTGAAGCCAGGAGGCCCAATGTAAATGCGCCTAGAATTATTTTTATCGGTTTCTTCTCTTCCGCTGTTTCCAGACGCCTGTAGTTTATTATCAGGGATATGTATGCAATAATATACCCCGAAAAAATCAATATCTGAAGATATCCGACAATTTTTTGAAAAATCTCAACAAAGTTTTCACTGAATGTAAATGATAAGAATATTGTAATAAAAGCAGCTATCGATATCACACCGGGAATTATAAAGATTAATGCTTTTACCCGCTTCCTGTCAAGAAATCTAAACTGTTTCGGGAAAGTCCAGAAAAAATAAACCAGCAAAAACGGAAGATAACAACAGCTTATTGACCAGATATAAGATAATACAAGCAGCAATGAATTTTTAAAACTAAATTCCGCAAAGAATACAGACTGCAGCAGTACTATTGTAGTCGAAAGAACCCACGTTGCACCGATTCCGTAAAAAAGCTTCTGAACAATTCCATCGGGTTTTGCCATTAAAACAATAAAGCCGATCAGCAGCCAGAAGAATCCGATCAAGCTTAAGGCGAAATTAGGGAAGGAGAAAAATTTCTTAATTAATACATTTACAGTGAGTTCTTTACCATTTTTCTCAATCAGGTACTTAGCGTATTTCCCCTCTTCAACTTTATTCAGAACCACTTGAGCATCTACTCCGGTAGTAACGGGAGTATCGTTGATAGCCAGCAGCTTATCGCCGTCACGTATCCCGGCATTCCAAGTTACCCCGTCTACTTTTACAAAGTCAAAAAAGATTACTGATTTTCCAGCAATATTTTTTGTTAGCCATAGGCATTCGTCATTCGATACGACGTTTACATTAACGACGAAATATGAGTTTAAAATTGAAATTAATGCAAGAATTACCGAAGCTGCAATTATTAATCTCTTCCGGTTCTTTAAGTAGTATTTTTTAATTTTTTCCATAACTGAAATAATGAATGACTGCAGGTTTAACAGCTTGTAAATTTAACTCAATAAAAGATAAAATTGAATATTTTACCGTATAAGAAGAATAAAAGTATAATTTAATTTCAGCAGCTGCTTTGAAACCGAATGCTATTTAACTTTCAATACAAGTAAAGTGAGATCATCGGATTGAGCAGTACCGGCAGCAAAATACTGAACTTCTTTCTGAATTTTAATCAGTATATCATGAGCAGAATTCTGTGCGGATAGAACCGCAAGTTTTTCCAGACGCTCCTCAGAGAATTCTTCGCCTCTATCATTCATTGCTTCCGAAATACCGTCTGTATATAATACAATCACATCATTGCTCTGCAGCCGGATAGTCTCCACGGAATAAGGGATCATTGTTTTCATTACACCTAATATCATTCCCCCTTTTTCCAGCTTGGTAATCTTTCCATTCCGGATCAGAAGAGGATAGTTATGCCCGGCATTAACATAGGTGATGGTTTTTGCGTTTCCGTCGAGCAATCCCCAGAAAAATGTAATAAATTTGCCGTCCGTTATATTTTCCGAAATAAGATCATTAATAATGGCAGTGGCTTCATCAAGCCTCATTCCGTGCTTGCAAGTAGTTTTAATAAATGCCTGAAGGTTCGCCATCAGAAGTGCGGCACCCACTCCTTTACCGGATACATCTGCAATTGCGATACAGAAGCTCTCATCGGCAAGTGTTACTATATCGTAGTAATCTCCTCCAACCTGTTTCGATGAAAGATTCATTGCTGCAATTTCAAAATTATCATATTCAGGGATGGAATGCGGCAAAAGATTTTTTTGTATATCTCTGGCAATTTCCAGCTCCTCTTCAAGCTTTTGCTTTTCCAGGGCTTCAATAAAAAGGCGTCTGTTTTCCAGTGATATTATTGCCAGGCTTCCTACGGAAAAAATAAATTCAATATCCGAATCGGAATAATTTTTATTATTAATTCTTTTCCCCAAAAGAATAAGACCTTTTATTACGCCTTGCATCTGCATAGGTACAATCAGCTCTATGTTGAGCTTATCGAACTCCGGATAACTTTCTTCTATTTCCTCTTTTCTAATAGGATTAAAGATTTCACTGTAATTGTATTGAGTTAAAGCTCCAATAAGAACATCTTCTGGAATTTTTGATTCAAGTATGTTGATCCCTTTTTCTTCAAAAGTAACAACTGCAAATTTGGAAACAAGAAACTGTCCGATTACGGAATAAACCAGAAGTTTTGCAACACGGGTGCTTTCGGAAACCAGTCCGAATTCTTTACTTAATTCGAAAAGGGCATTTAACCGCTGTATTCTTGAATCTAATACGCGGTTAACCCGTGTTAGTTCATTTATGGTTAGAGAATTCTGAACAGCAGTGGCGGAGATATTTAGAATAGTTCTTAAGAATTCAAGATCATCGTCGGTATAAGGGATTTTATTTAACTTTTCGCCAAGTCCGATAAAACCCAGGCAGTCGGTTGAAGAACATATTTTTTCAATCTTAACTATTCCGCATAAATTTAAAAAATCATTTAAGGATTTATCTTTAAAGAAATTATCGAGTAAATCTTTTTCAGATTCAGGATGCCCTTCCCATGAAAGAACTGAGATTTTTGGAAATGATTTTTTCAATTCCTCCGAAATCCCCTTCACTGCTGTAAGAGTTAAGATCCCGTCTCTCTTTAATGCTATAAATCCTTTAGTAGCAAAAAATTTCCCCATGCAGGTAAGGAGAATATTATTTAAAATAAAATTAAGCTCAAGGCTGGAATTGAGTATCCTGCTGAATTCAACGAGCGCCGTTAGATTTCTTTTAAATCTTTCAGGTGAAGTATGATCATTTTTTAAATTAAGCTCGATGGAAGGTGCGGAGCTGATTTTTATATCCGGGTTTACCGGATCATTCCCGCTGTTTTCAATTTTATTCCGAACTGTACGCTTCATATTATGAAGTAGAGTTTATGTATTTTGTCAGCAGCACCTGATTGTATTTACCCGGCACTGAGCTGTATTTAACTTCATCCATTAATGTTTTCATCAGATACATTCCTAATCCCCCGACTTTCTTATGCTTGTAGTATTCCTGCAGATCAGGCTTATGAATTTTGTGCGGCTGAAAATTTTCACCGTAATCAATAATAGTTATAATAATTTTATTATCGAAATATTTCACCTTTACAATTATTTCACCGTCAGGAAAGAACTTATAACTGTGTTTTATGATATTAGTGCATGCTTCATCTACCGCAAGGATAATATCTTCACTTACTTCAGGTGAAATACCTATTTTCCGGACTAAGGAATTAATAAATTCCCTTACATCCGAAAGGTTTTCGGTTCGGCTTTTTACAACCATTTTATTTTCCAGGATATTTTTATTTTTCGTATTCAATTTAACCGCTGCTTAGAATTTCTTTACAGCTTCGTCTTCTGTCTTAAAAATCTCATACAGAAGAGGAAAGCCCAATAGATCGAATATATTGTAAACTTTGTCATTCATACTCGACAGTTTAATGTCGCCGTTGTTTTCACGGATTTTTTCAATAAAAGCCATAAAAACTCCCAGTCCGGCACTGCTGATGTAAGAAAGCTCTTTAAAATTTGCTACTATTCTATACTTTCCTTTATCAATTAGTTCCGAGATTGTATTTTCAAGTACAGGAGCGGTATGAGCATCGAGGAATCCTTTTAAATAAACGATGCTTATATCGCCCTGGTCTTTAACTGATGCATTGAATTCTGCCATTCTTTAACTCCGTCATTTTTTTTGTCTTTCCATTTGAGAATAACTAATGTTATATCGTCGTGCTGCGATATATTTTGTGAGAAAAGAGTAACTTCTCTTATCACTCGGCTTGAAATCTCGTCGGCATCTTTATCCGAACTTTCAAGCAAGATCTTTTCGAAGTAATGATCTCCAAAATCCTGCATCTGGAAATTTTTCGCTTCGGTAATTCCGTCGGTATACAGGATAATTGTATCATTCTCCTTTAAATTTATTTTTATCTCGTCTAAACTTTCTTTAAATCTATCCGAGAAATCAAGACCAAGTCCTAAGCCGGTAGGCCTTAAATTTTCGATTAAATTATCGCGCAGCAATAATATCGGACAGTGCCCTGCGCGCGCTAGGTGAAGTTCTTCCTTTTGAAAATCAAAAATGCCGTATACTGCACTTACAAAATTTTTTCTTTCAAGTGTTCTTCTTAAAATAGCATTTGCCTGAATCAATATTTCTTTTGGGCTGGAAAATGACTGCAGTTTCCCGGAATTCCTGGTACATGAACCGGATAAACTTTCAAATATCCCCTTCAGCTCGGCCATTATAAAAGCCGCCGAAATCCCTTTGCCGGATACGTCGGCAATAATAAATCCCATCCTCTGTTCATCAATTTCAAAGAAATCGTAGTAATCGCCCCCGACTTCAAATGCCGGAATAAATACGGAGGCAATTGAAAGCTTATCATGAACCGGATTCTTTTCAGGGAGTATTCTCTTTTGGATTTCACGCGCAACATCCAGTTCTTTCTCAAGCCTTTCCTTTTCAATCGATTCTTTAAGAAGTTTTGAATTCTCAATTGCAATCGAAGCATAATCCGAAAATGTGTTTAAAGTGGTTATATCTTCCTGGTCGAAAATTATATCGGATTTTTTAACGATGATCAGATATCCGACCGATTCATTGTATGCTTTTAATGTGGATAATACAGCAAAAGAATAATTTATTTCCGGCTGATGAACATCTCTTGAAGGCGGCGCATTCTTCCAATATTTTTCCAGGCTTATTACTGTAGCTGTTCCCGGTTTTGTTTTTTCTGCTTTTTCAATTAAATATTTTGAAAGGCTCAAAGTATCAACTAAACCGATATTCTTATTGGCAATAATTTTCAGACCTTCTTCTTTATCCTTTAATGCAATCCATGCCGAGTCTCCGTTAGCGGCTTTTATTGCAATCTCTGTAACTGTTGACGCAAGATCGTTGAAATCAAGGACCTGGGTGACAAGTTTGCTGAAATACTGAAGCGATGAAACTTCCTGCGCTTTTCTATCGAATGCTTCGGCAGTCGGAATATGAAAGAGTGTGGTAAAAAATATTACGCTGAAATAAATAACACCGTAGATCATTATAATTGATGTGAATTGCTCAAGTGAACTGGAGAATCCTTTCAATATCTGTACATGAACCGCTTCCTCGGAACTGTTTATAAGATTCACAATAAAAAGAACAGTTATCACAACAGATAAAAATAACAGAAGCAGCTTCTCCTTTTTAGTAAGAAATGCTATCCAGGAAATCCGGATGGAATTAATTATTATCAAAAGTATTGAAATTATAAAAAAAGTATTTTTAATAAACTGCAGCTCAGGGTATTTTGCGGCTACGGAGGAAAGGGAAGCTAGTATAAAGAAAATGGCCATCGTATTGAAATATATCTTTACATCTCTTTTCTGCTTAAGGAAGAAAAATTCCCTTAAAGCCAGAAATATATAAGAGACAGAACTTAGAACAATAAAGCTGTAAAAAAATGAAATGAAATTAAAAATAATCCCGGGACTGCTGACTCTTTTGGATATGTTTCCGAAAACGCCTGTAAGAAGATCGCTGGAGAAATTAATAAGGAAGAATAAAATAGCATTTAAAATTCCCACATTCATAACAAGTGAAAGTGCATTTATATTTTTAGAATGGATAAAGTCTATAAAATTCAGAACAAAGCTGAATGCAATTAGAAAGACAAGAAGTTCATTCAGGATAATAAAAGGAAGACTTGTATTTGATGTAAAAAATAATTTTAAAACAAAAAGAAATAGGGTAACCCCAACAAATAATTGGATCTTTATCTTCTTTTTAAGATTTAACGTATTTAAGCTCATATTTGGGGCTAAGTTAAGGGATTTTTTGATTTTAGTAAAGGCTTGCCTGCCTGCAGGCATGTATGTTAAATAAACGGAAAATAAGCAGGATTACTGCAAAATTGGCGTGGCAAAACTATATGCTTCAAATTGAAAATATCATGTATTTATGGAGCGGGGCGATTTTCAGATTTCTACAGGTTCGTTCTTTTTCTTAATTTCTTTTTTATCCCTGTAATATTCATCCTGGAACCTTTCCATTTCTTCCTTCAGCTTATTCATCTCTTTTTCAAACTCCCTCATCTGTTCTTCAAATTTTTCCTGATTAAACATCAGGGAATCATAAGTAAAGAATTTGCCGGGATACTTAAAGGAATCGGATTCCATATAAAAATTAAATTTTTGAAAATTCGGGATGGAATCCAGAAACTTCATGTTAAATCTCAGGATAGAGTCTATTTTAGGAGAATGATGAAGCATCATTGAATCCAGGTTCGGGAGTTTTATTTTAACATCTAAATCCTTTAAGGCTGAGGAATCATCCGAATCTATTCTAAAGTGAAATTCATTAATTCTTCCTTTATTCTGGGGGAATTCAAATGTAAATGACTGCATATGCTTTAAACTGCGTTCAATCTGTGCTGCAATGCTGTCGAAATCGGGGAAATCTATTTTCGGTATAATAATTTTTGATAAGTTCACTCTGCACGAATTTGAATCGATGTAAACATTGAAATCATCATCCCATAAAGAATCAAGTTTGAATTTTGTGAGATGATCATTCAGTTTAATCTCGATATTTAAATTCTTTAATTCTCTCTCCACTTCTTTCATATTCTTTTCGAGCTCTTTATCCATTTTTTTCATTTCTTCGGCAAATTTTTTCTTATCGAACTCGAAAGTATCCATAAAGATAGAATCGGGAGTAAAGAAGATATATTTATTGCTGCTCCGGGATTTTATTTCCTTAACCATTCTATCAATAACAGGCTTTTCATGCATTACGTAGCCTGCAGGCATTATCTTGACAAATTCCTCATTGTTTGCATTTTCTGCAAAGGTCATTATATCGGCAAATATTGCTTTGTTGTAATTCCAGAGCTCGGGATTAATTGCCACAGTGTTTTTATCATTTATTAAAATTTTATCCTGCATTTCATCGGAATAAGACTCTAAGATAGAATCCATTTGGCGTTTCTGCTGCTGATTGAGCTTTAATGCATTTACGAAATCTTCAAAATTATTGCTGTCATCGGTAAAACCCGCTGTTTTAATTTCAAAGAATTCATTCCCGTCCCTGTCGTATCCAAGCTTAATGCATTGTTTATTATTTTTATCTAAGGGAAGCTGCTTGTTAAAAGCGAAGTTGAAGATATCCTCATTTGTCAATCCGGCAGTAAGAAGCAGAGGTTTAAGGTTCTGCTTATAAAAATCAGCAACATTCATTTTTTGGGATTCGAATAATTCATCCAGTATTTTAGGATTAAACCGCAGAAAAACCATCAGCAAAATTGCCAGAGCTGCAAAAGAAAATGCCGGAAGAATTCTTTTAAATTTTTTATTCCGGTTCTTTGAGGGTGTTATGTTAGCAAAGATCCGTGTTTCAAGATACAGTGATTCAGCCGGAAGCTTTACCGATGATTTTGTAAGCTGCTTTATTCTTTTTAGCTCATCCAGCTTTTTCTGCAAATCGTTTCTTATAGCCAGTTTTTCTTCCGTACTTTTTATCTCATTTTCGGATAATTCTCCGTCAATGTAAGCCGAAAGCATTTCGTAATCTTTTTGAAGATTTTTCATGACATTAACTCCTGCCGGAAAGGCTCTAATATATTTTTCAATCCCTCCCTTGCTCTGAAGATTCTTGATTTTACTGTTCCTAGTTCGCATTTTGCAATTTCCGCAATTTCCTGATAGCTTAATCCTTGTATGTCTTTTAATAATAACGGCAAACGTAATTTTTCGGGCAGTTTTTCTATTGCTTTTTGAACAATCTCCGCAGTATTTATATTTTCATAAGAAATATTGTATCCTGGTTCTTCTTCATCTTCTTTAAAAAACGAGATTATATTTCTTATTTTTACTTTTCTTAAATGATCTTTGCATTTGTTTACGGTAATTCTGAAAAGCCATGTTGTAAACTGTGATTGAAAACGGAAACTTTTCAGATTTTTATATACGGTTAGAAATACTTCCTGTGCAATATCATCAACCGTATTTCCGTTGCCCAATGTTATGAATATTATATTCCTTACTTTATCTTTATGCCGGTGGACAAGGGTTTCAAAAGCTGATTCATCATCTTCGATAAACCTTTTAATTAAAGAAAAATCGTCGTCGAGGTTTAAAATTTTTAAATTTTCCAAGCCGGTTTTCTTTCTTTTGAATTTCATATTTTTAGACGGTTCTTTTTAAGGTTTGTTCCGCAAAATAAAAAAAATTCAGGTTAAATAAGGCTGAAAATTGTTCCGAGCTGAGGTCTTCTGCTGGTATATTTATGGGAGGAATATGTAATTAGATCGACATTTTTTAAGTATTCCTTCTCATAATCCTTGGAAAACTTGCAAAAGAAAACTGCTCTAACTAATTTAAAACGAAAAATTTAGGAGTTCTTTCATGAAAACAAAAGTAACTGAACACTATGGAGCCGTCGTTATTGAATTGAAGGGGAACGTAATGGGCGGCGATGATACAAAAGAGTTCAATGAACTTCTTCATAAATTGATCGATGAAGGAAAGAAAAATATTGTCGTCGATCTTAGCGATGTAAAATTTATGAATAGTTCCGGTTTGGGAATGCTTATCGGAGGGCTTACAACTGTTAAGAAGTCGAATGGATCATTTAAATTGGCACGTGTAACGGATAAAATTGAAAGCCTTCTAATAATAACAAAACTAATTACTATTTTTGAATCTTTCGATTCTGTTGAAGCTGCAATTGAAAGCTTTTCAAAAGCATAAAAACTTTTTGAATTTCCGAGTGTTTTATTAGAGTAAACATATTTAAATAATCTGTTGTTAAAAACTCCGGAATGCCCTGATTTTCATCAGGAATGTAATTCGGAGTTTTATTTTGTTTAATCAGAGAAATTAAGGGAGATAAATGAGTGTAACTATTCTTGTGGGCAGTCAGTGGGGTGATGAAGGAAAAGGTAAAATTGTTGATATTTTAAGTGAAAATGTAGATATTGTTGCGCGCTATCAGGGCGGAGCAAATGCCGGACATACTGTAAAAATCGGCGAAGATCAATATGTTCTGCATCTCATTCCATCGGGGATTTTGCGGAAAAATGTAATCTGCGTAATTGGAAACGGAGTTGTAATAGACCCGACTGCTTTATTAGATGAAATTTCACTTCTTGAAAGCCATAACATTAAAGTTGACGGGCGGCTGTTTATAAGTCAGAATGCCCACCTGATTATGCCTTACCATAAGCTTCTTGATTCAATAAATGAAAGCGGTGATAATAAGATTGGAACAACCGGAAGAGGAATTGGTCCATGCTACATTGATAAGTATGCCCGGAAGGGGATTAAGATTGTGGATCTGTTAAATAAAAAAGCTCTGGAAGAAAAAATCAGAAAAAATCTTGAAGAAAAAAATAACCTGCTGAAAAAAGTCTACGGGCATGAGGAGCTGAATGTAGAAGAGATAATCAGGCAATACTTAGAGTTTGATAAAACAATAGATAAATATATTAAAGATATTCCGTCATACCTTAATAATTCAATAGCCGAGGGGAAATCAATATTGCTTGAAGGTGCACAAGGTTCCCTCCTTGATGTAGATCATGGCACTTATCCTTTTGTCACATCATCAAGCCCCACTGCAGGCGGTGCATGTACCGGTACCGGAGTGCCGCCAAATAAGATCGATAGAGTAATTGGTATTGTAAAAGCGTACACAACAAGGGTCGGCAACGGACCTTTTCCAACAGAGTTGGTTGATGAAGATGGTGAAAAATTGAGAAAAATCGGAGCCGAGTTTGGTGCTACCACCGGACGTCCAAGAAGGTGCGGCTGGTTTGATGCTTTTTTAGTCCGCTATTCCGCAATGATTAATGGAATAGACTACGTTGCACTAACAAAGTTGGATGTGTTAAGCAGTTTAAAGGAAATAAAAGTCTGCGTTGGGTATGAAATTGACGGGAAGCTGCTTAAAATTTTTCCAACAGATTCGGAAAGGCTCAATGCAGTTAATCCGGTTTATGAAACAATTCCTGGATGGAATTTGGATATTTCCGAATGCGGGGCATATGAAGATCTTCCGCAAAACACTAAAAATTATCTTGAATTCATTTCTAAGCAGGCAGGCATAAAGATAAAGATAATTTCGGTAGGGGCTAAACGCCAACAAACTTTTATCATTCAATGATTAAAAAAATTGTCTTGTTTTTTTTCTTATTGATGTTCCTCTTCATACCGGCCTCATTTCAAAATAAACAGCAGCTAAACGTAAATATTATTCATCCTAAAGATGATGCACTGCTTCAGATTACCGGAAAACCTTTCTATGTTCTGGGGATGCTTAGTTATGCGGATGCAAAATTAAAAGTGAACAACACCCAAGCTCTTGTTGATGAGGATGGAGCATTTATTGTTTATACCGATATAATTCTTTTTGAAGAAAATGATTCAACAAAAGGGAAGTTCATATTCCAGATAACCACTCCTAAAAATGATGAAAGAATTGAAAAGGTATACAATGTAAAGCTCAAAGCCGAAACATCTTCTCCGGATACTCTCGAGATTGATAAGACCTGGCCGGTTAAACCTTCCAGCGATAGGACAATGCAGATTGGTGAATATCTTCAAGTTGAAATCAAAGCTTCACCCGGGGCAAACGCGTTCTTCATTGTTGAAGGTTCAAAAGAAAAGTATCCGCTCCCGGAAAGCAAAATAATAGATACTTATTACTGGGCAGATGCAATTTTCGGGGAAGGATTTAAAGGAATTAACGATACTATTGCCGGCATTTATAAAGGAGGATTCAGATTAATTAATAAACTGAAGGATGCAAGACTTAAAATAACTGTCGAAAAAAAACCTCATAAGAGCATAAGTATTATTCCTAATGGAAAAATCTCAACTATAGAGACTATAATTCCGAAAATTGTTGAGGTTAAATATGATAAAAACACTGTCATCGGAAGATTTGGCCCGGGAAAAGGTCACAATCTGCAGTTTTCCGAAGGAATTAGGTTAGAAGTAGTAGGGAAAGAGGGGATCTGGTATAAAACAAGACTTTCAAATGATGAGTTTGCCTTCATTCCCGACTCATTAGCATCTGAACTTCCT
>DAISZW010000096.1:0-12666 GCA_036824595.1 Ignavibacteriaceae bacterium | reverse complement strand
AAGAGTTCCAATAAAAGTTGAGTCCAGATATTCACATATGAACAGATCAATTATAATTTTCCGCTTTCCATCTACAAGGTCATCCATAATAATTTTCTTGAACGATTCCGCTTCTTTATATGTAACTCTTTGAATATTAATTGTGTGGATAACAATTTCTCCATAATCCTCTTTAGTAAAATCCATAAGAACCCTTAATTTTCTATGTTAAAACTCTCGATGGCTTCCTGTTTATTTTCAAAGACCGGCAGCATTTTGGAAGTCCCTGTAAGCTTGAGAATAGACGGGATCAAATTATAATTAGCGATAATTCTTATGCTTCCCTCATTTTTAACTAATTTTCTTGATGCGGAAATTAAAGCACCCAGGAAAGTAGAATCAATAAATTCACATTTTCCCAGATCAACAAGTATCCTATTCCATCCGCTCTCGATGCTTTTCAGCAAATACTCTTTAAATTCCGCCGATTCATTCATCGTTGCTCTTTTTAGATCGGCATTTATTATCAGGATGCTGTTAAGTATCTCCCGGCTAAAATTCATCCGGAGAATACCTCCAATTTTTTTGAAATTTGAGATGTAATATAGGAATTAATCTGTATAAAGAGCACTTATTTTTTTAAATTGTGCAAGACTTTCCGGATTTGCAAGCGCTTCCTTATTCTCCGCTTCTTCCCCCTGGATTATTTTTTTTACTGCAAGTTCTACCTTTTTGAAATTAATCGTCCGCGGGATATCGTTTACCTGAATAATCTTTGCGGGCACGTGCCTTGGAGAAGCGTTTGTCCTTATTTTATTTTTTATTTCACGAATTAGTTCTTCGTTCAAAATTATTCCTTTCTTCATTACTACAAACAAAATAATTCTTACATCGTTTTTCCAATCCTGCCCCACAACAAGACTATCGGCAATTTCCTCCATTGCTTCTATTACATTATAAATCTCCGCGGTCCCAATCCTTACACCGCCGGGATTTAAGGTGGCATCCGATCTGCCGTAGACTACTACTGAGCCTCTTTCCGTAATCTCGATAAAATCCCCATGACGCCAGATTCCGGGATAGTAATTAAAATATGCCGTCTTGTATTTCTCTCCTTCCGGATCATTCCAAAAAAAAACCGGCATTGACGGAAACGGTTTAGTACAGACTAATTCTCCTTTCTTATCTATTAAAGAGTTTCCATGTTCATCATAAGCTTCAACTTTCATTCCCAAACCCCGGCACTGAAGTTCACCGGCATATACGGGCAGATTAGGATTGCCAAGCATGAAACAGGATATAATATCGGTCCCTCCTGATATCGATGAAAGCTGAACATCCTGTTTCACGGAAGAATAAATCCATTTGAAAATATTTTCAGGTAAAGGAGCCCCGGTGGAAAGAATTGTTTTCAATGATGATAAATCAAATTCTTTATTCAGCCGGAGATTGTTTTGAGCAAATAGATTTAAATATTTCGGACTTGTTCCAAAAATTGTAATTCCGTCTTCTTCAATTTTTTTCCACAAAACATCGGAAGACGGATAAACCGGGCTGCCGTCGTATAAAAAAATTGTGGCCCCGATGTTTAATGAACTTATCAGCCAGTTCCACATCATCCATCCGCAGGTAGTAAAATATGTTATTGTATCATTTCTTGTCAGATTAGTATGAAGTGATAGTTCTTTATAATGCTGGAGAAGTGTTCCGCCTGCTCCATGAACTATACATTTAGGTTTACCGGTTGTTCCGGAGGAATACATAATATAAACCGGGTGATTGAAAGGAAGCTGCCGGAACTCAATTTCATTAACTTCATTCGAAAACATTTCATCTATGTAAATTGAGTTCTTTATTTTATTCGATTTTTTTTGAATATGTGTTTTAAAATCGTAATAATTCGGAATAAGAATTACTTTTTCAATTTCCGGTATGTTTTCTGCGATCCGTTCGATTTTATCGATGCATGAGATTACATTCCCGTTGTATTGATACTCTTCAACAGCAAACAGCACCTTAGGCTGAATTTGTCCGAAGCGGTCTAATATCCCGTTAAACCCGAAATCCGGTGATGCCGAAGACCATAGTGCTCCGAGGCTTGTAACTGCAAGCATTGCAACAATGGCTTCCGGAATATTAGTGATAAAACCTGCAGCCCTGTCGCCTTCTTTTAATCCTATTTTTCTTAATGAATATGCAAGCGAAGCTGTCTTGATGAATAATTCAGAATAGGTCAATCTGATTTGGGGCTTATCTTCTCTTGCACTTATAAGCGCCGTTTGATTGTCCCTGTATTTTAAAAGATTCTCGGCAAAATTTAATTCGGCTCCCTCAAACCATTTAGCTCCAGGCATAACAGGATTTGATAAAATATTATCATATTTTTTTGAATGAATTGTTCCTGATAAAACCCAAATGGATTTCCAGAATTCTTCCAAATCTGTGGTTGACCACTCATACAGTTCGCTGTAAGTGCGAAAAGGTTTTCCGGTAATTAATTCTGCATACCTCATAAATGAAGTCATATTGGAGCTGCTGATTCGTTCAGCAGAAGGGGTCCACAAAGGTTCTTTCACTTGATGCCTTTATATATTTTTTACTAGAAAGAATTGGTTTGGTTTAACTTTAAATTATAATGAAGATAGAATTCCGGATGAAAAAAATTAATACGATTTAAGATTTATACCTGATTTATTTTACCGGCATAAAGAGCAGTTTTCCAGGCAAACAGTAAATCGTTCTTCTCAAGGGCACACTTCGCAGTTAATTCTAAAAAAGTTTTAATCTTAGGATGTCCGGTCAGAACTAATACGGCTTCCAGCATTTTCTTGTAATCATGCTGCATAAGATAACGGAAGAAAGCTTCTTCAGTCGGTTCAAATTCTTTTGCGGCATTCTCTTTGAATTGACAAATAAATTCATCAACTACTTGATCTGAAGGAATTACATCGATTTTTCCGAACTTCCCCAAATTATTTGCCGAATACACTTCTGAATTTTTAATAAAATCGGGGAGCATATCATAACCTATTGAGATCTTCTGCGGCCGTTCAACTTCAAAGATTGCTCCCCTGGCTCTGCTATAGAAGCTTGCAGACATTCTTCCAACTAAATCGATTAGATCAGGATGAATTATTCCGTCTTTAAAAATATCTTCAGCAATATGAAATTTTAATACTTCACATATAATAATATTTGCTGAACTTCCTCCGTCTCCTACATTTACAATTTCTCTTACTTTACATTCCATATGAAAAGGCGATTCTTTTACTCTTTTAGGTTTTACGAGATCGGAATCAATCGGAGTAAAGCCGGATTTTAAAAATTCATTAACCTCAGGAGGATATTCGGCGGATGCAAGATTTGCCTGTTCCACCATGGAATAAGTAACTACATGAACCACGCATTCTTTGGTGTGAACTATATTATTGTATGTGTCCTTGAACGCCGCACTCTTTCCTCTTCTTGAAGGAGAAAATGCGACTACGGGAGGATTTGATCCGAATGCATTGAAAAAAGAAAATGGAGTTAAATTGGGAATGCCGTCTGGCGATATTGTGGAAACAAGAGCAATTGGCCTTGGACCAACTCCGCCCAGCAGTAATCTGTGAACCTCAGGAACAGTCAGATCTTTAGGTTCAATATGAATCATTCTGAAACCTGCTCTAATGAGATAGAAATATTATTTGATGATTTAACAATCCGGTTTTTGAGTTTGCCCAGCTTTGTAATTTCTAATTCTATTGTATCGCCTTGATCTAACCAGACAGGATTAAACTGCTCCCCTTTCATTCTCGCTTCCAGCGCTTTAGTACCGTTTAATTCTAAATAGCAGCCGGTACCGACAGTTCCCGAACCAATTATGTCGCCGGGAAAAAGATCCGCCCCGTATGATGCCCTGGAAATGATCTGGGCAAATGTCCAGTTCATGTCTTTCAAATTTCCTTCAGAAATTAAATTACCGTTATGAAAAGCTTTCATTTCCAGGTTATATTTATTTCCGCATTGAGTTTCAATTTTATATTCATCGAGCTCATCGGGTGTAACCAGATATGGTCCAAGTGCTGTTGCAAAATCTTTCCCCTTTGCCGGACCCAGATTCAGCTTCATTTCTTCCATCTGCAGAGATCTTGCTGAGAAATCATTCATAATTGTATAACCTGCAATATATTCATCAGCAGATTCAACAGGAATATTCCTCCCTCTTTTGCCGATAATGACTGCAGCTTCCAACTCAAAATCCAGCCTTTTTAAATGATCTTCTTCAACAATAATATCCCCTTCACCGTAAATTGAATTGTGATTTGTAAAATAAAATACGGGAAACTCATCGAATTCGGGAATCATATCCAATCCCCGGTTTCTTCTCGCTGTTTCTACATGCTGCCGGAAGGCATATCCGTCTCTGCATGAAGAAGGATGAGGCACAGGAGCAAGTAATTTAATCTCCTTTTTCTTCAATGAATCTTTAATTTTCTGCTTCCGAATAGACTGTTCGACTTTTTTAATCTTACTGTTCAACGCTTCCCAATTATTTAAGATTTTATTCATTTTCGAAGGGAGATTAATACCTATTTCGTTTGCCGAATTTTTTAAATCATATATCCGGTTATTAAAAAATATTCCTGTTCTTTCTTTATCATTCTTTCTATTAATAAATGATATAAGTTTCATAAGATAATTCCTGTAAATAATATAATAGAAGAATTTACCTATTTCTTTTTAATTAATTATCTACTTAAAACAGAATTATATTTTTTAGCGAGTTTTAAGTAAACATCTTGTAAGATATCCAGTGCGAAATATGTTTCCTCCATAGTTCCGGAATTTATCCTTATGCAGTCCGGAAGGCCGAAAGATGAAACATGCCTGAGGATTAAACCGCGGTTTAAACATTCTTCATTTACTTCATGAGCAAACTCCGTATTAGGAAAAACCAGGAGGAAAAAATTAGCAAATGTGGGAATATACTTAATTCCTAATTCCTCAAATTTCTGCTGCATTATCTGCAGGGAAGCATTGTTGGTTTCAACTGTTTTTTTTATGAATTCTTCATCTCCAAAGGCGGCAATTGCAGCTTCCTGGGCTAAATAATTCGGTTCAAAGGGGAGTTTCACTTTATATAATTCTTTAATTATTTCCTTAGAGCCTGAAGCAAAACCTATTCTTAAACCGGCAAGCCCGTAAGCTTTGGATAATGTTCTTAGGACTATGAGATTTTCAATATCATAATCTAATCCGTTTGGATAATCAGGATTACTCTCTGCATATATAGTATATGCTTCATCTAATATAACAAGTACATTACTAGGAATTTCCTCCATAAAATTTTCAAACTGCTTTCTTGTAAACATTGTTCCGGTAGGATTATTGGGATTAGCAAGATAAATTATCTTTGTTTTGCCGGTAATATTATCTGCAATTCCTGACAGATCATAGCCGTAGTTCTTTAATGGAATGAGAACGGATTTTCTGCCAAGCTTATCCGCATTCACATACCAGCCTATAAAAGTACCTTGCGAAGTAATTAATTCATCATCGCAACTGCTGAAAGCTATAATAATATATTGTATCAAGGAATCTGAACCGCTTCCGCAGATTATTTGATCGGGATTTTTGGAGTAGCGTTTTGCAATTTCATTAACGAGTTTGTAGTTGGAAGGATCAGTATACCTATGAAGTTCATGGATATGATCTTTTATTACTTCCAGTGCCTTTGGTGAAGGTCCAAGCGGATTCTCGTTGGAAGCCAGCTTAACAACTTTCCTGATCCCTTTTTCGCGAATAAGCTCTTCGATCGGTTTGCCGGCTTTATAAGGTTTTAGCTCTTCAATATGTTTTGGTGTTTTTATCATACTCTCTTTTGGACAGTCGATTGTTTAATAACCATTAAGTGATTTGTAATCACCGCGGTTTATTATTATCTTCAAAAATTATTTAATAAAGATAACAGAACCAAAATACGGTTTTTTCTTTTATATTAATCTAACCATAGCAATTTATACCGATTACCGATTGCTGAACACCGATTACCTACTTCTCCAGCCATGAATGATGATAATCTTCAACCATTGTTTCATTTACATTTTTTGTTAAACGAAGCGGTGTAAAAGTATCAATCATTACAGCATATTCATCTGTTTCCTTCTTGCCGATTGATGCTTCGGTTTTTCCAGGTTGAGGGCCGTGAGGAATTCCCATCGGATGCAGGGTAATTGAACCTTCCTGAACCCCGGTACGCGACATAAAATCGCCATGCACGTAGTAAAGTACTTCATCGCTGTCCACATTGGAATGATAATATGGAGCAGGAATTGACTGCGGATGAAAATCAAACAAACGGGGGACAAAGTTGCAGACAACAAAATGCTGGGTGGTAAATACAAGATGTATAGGAGGCGGTAAATGAATTTTCCCAACCTTGGGTGCATATTCTTTAATATTAAAGGTATAGGGATACAGGTATCCGTCCCAGCCTACAACATCAAACGGATGATGAGGCAGTTCATATTCATAATATCTTCCGCGTACTTTTAAAATTAATCGGAAAGAACCTTTTTGATCTATCGGTTCAGTGAATTGAGGTACATGAAAATCTCTCTCATAATAAGGAGCATCCTCTTTAAGCTGTCCGTACTCATTCCGGTAATGTGTGGGTATATCAAACGGAGTATCTGACTCGATTATAAATAATTTTACTTTCTCAAAGCTGTTGAACTTCATATGGTATGTTGTACCTTTGGGAACAACAATGTAATCCCATTCTTCAAACGGAAGACTTCCGTACTCGGACATGAACTCTCCTGTACCATGATGAACAAAGACTATTTCATGCATGTGGCTGTTGCGGAAAAAAATATCAGTATCTTCGGTTACGTTTGCAGTTGATATAATACAATGATCATTTTTTAGAAACTCGTTCCTGGATGTGAAAAAATTTCCATCCGTTTGTTTATTCTCCGTCATAAAATGATAATACTGAAGCGGGGCATCTTCCCAGTCTTCAGCACCAACAAAATTTAGTTCCCTTATGTTTTCCACCTGCGGAGGCATATACAGATGGTATTTATTTGAATATATTCCGGAAAATCCTTTTGTTCCGAATAATTCCTCCCTGTATAAAGATTTTCCGTCCGGTTTGTAAAAGGTAATGTGTCTTTTAGGAGGAACTTTTCCGACTCTAATATAGAAAGGCATAATAACCTCTTTTTAAAATTTTATTAATGATTAAATTAATTATCTCTCTTTTATCTTGAAAAAAATAAATGTTCAATATTCAATGATCAATTTTCAACAAGCAAGTAGAGAATAAATGAAGTTAAGCATTGAAAATTGAGAATTGTCCAAAGGATTCCTTTGGAGAGCATTGAGATTTTTTTAAGTTTCCTTTTCAAAGCTTCCCCTTGCCATCTGGTCTCTCTCAATTGATTCAAACAACGACTGAAAATTACCCTGGCCGAATCCTTCCGCTCCTTCACATCTCTGGATGAACTCATAGAAAAAAGTTGGACGGTCGCTGATGGGTTTGGTAAAAAGCTGAAGAAGATATCCTTTGCCTTCAGTGTCGCAGAGTATTCCAAGTTCTTTAAGCTCGTCGATGTTTTCTCTTACTTTAAAACCTCTTTCTTTAAGAATTTCATAATAAGTACCAGGCACCGATAGGAATTCAACTCCGTTTTCACGCAATGCTCTGATGGTTGAAATAATATCCTTAGTAGCAATTGCCATATGCTGAATACCGGATCCCCAATATTCATCTATATATTCTTCAATCTGTGATTTTTTCTTCCCTTCGTAAGGTTCATTTATAGGATTTTTAATTACCGATCCTTCTTTCGATCTGACTACTTTTGACAGCAAGGCTGAATATTGAGTAGATATATCTCCCGCTCCAAACTCAATGAATGTTTCAAAGTTTAAAGTTTTATTGAGATAATTCTCCCATAGATTCATTTCGTTAATCCGGACATTCCCCACAATATGATCAACTTCAAACAGCCCTGTATCTGCTGCTTCGATCTTAATTTTTTGAACCGGCTCTTTAAATCCCGGCCTAAAAATCCCCTTGTAATTGTCCCTATTGACAAAAACAATTTCTGCATCGTCATAAAGCTTTAATGCAGCTTCATCTATATATCCTTTATCATTCTCGAATCTCTTCGGATTCCTTACAGGAATTCCTCCATTTTTCACTGCGAGATCAAATGCCGTTTTAACATCTTCAACGTGAAGGGACCACCTTTTAACTCCGTCGCCGTGCCTTTCAATAAAATAATTGATTTCATAATTGGTAGGTTTTATCGAAGAGGTCAGCACAAGTTTTATTTTATTTTTTTCCAGGTAGTACGAGACTTTATCTTTTACCCCGGTTTCAGGGCCAAGATATCCTTTGATCTCCATCCCCAATGCTTTAGCATGCCAATAAGCCCAAATTTTGGCAGAACCGACATAAAATTCAATATAGTCGTAGCCTTTTATTCCAAGATGATTTGTCATTAAAAATTCTCCCTGAAGTTATTATTAGAAGTGGTTTTAATTGTTATTAAATTAACTTAAAGAAGATAATGGCTGAGTGTACTGTATCACGCTAAGGTGTGTGTTGGAAAGGAGAATTTATTTTAAATAAATTTGTGGGCTTTGGCGAGCAAAGAAAATCAATTAATTTTAGAGGGTTTAATAATTGAAGTTTTAAGAGATATTCTCAAGTTAGTTAAATAATTAAAGTAATCAGATTTTGGAGCTAAATTTCTTAATCTTTCATAAAATTGTTCTCCTTTACCCCATTCCTTATTCATATAATAACTGCGGCTCAGATTAAATACCGCCTGGGGATCGTTCATATCAGCTTTTGCAAGATACTTTACTGCTTCAGGATAGTCTCCTTTCATATATGCAATCTGCCCTACCCATTTATTTGCGAAAGCATTGTCTTTATATTTTAAAGATTTATGCAGCAGCCCGGCAGCTTTATCATATTCCTTCCTCTTAATTAAAATAGTAGCAGCCATCTCGTAAAATTCCGGCTCATGCGGAATAAAAGAAATCATTGCACGGTATTCGGCCAGAGCGCTATCCAATTCACCTTTATTTTCATAAAATTTTCCCAGATCGTAATGAGCAGAAACCAGGTTATAATTTTCTTCTACCAATGCTTTCAGAGATAATTCTTCCATCTTATTTGCAGGTATAAAACTTTGCACAAAACGATTTGGAAGCCCTTTCGGCTTGAACGGCCAGCTCTCCTTTAAATGACTAATTACAATTGAAGCATATACACTGTCCAAACCGGTGATACCTTTATCCCGTTCCGCTGCTATCCCGTTTTCAGGCCAGTCCTGACTAATCAACTTATTTTTCTGCATAGTTTCATAGAATGTCTCAGCTAGAAGAAAATATCCCTTCGTGTTCGGATGAAGGTGTTCAATCATTAAGGAATTACCGATAATTCCCCCCGGAGATTTTTTTTCAAAGTTATTGATTGTCGGAGCCAAAGGAACGGAATATTTCTGGGCTAATTTTTTTAGTACAAGGTTGAACTCTTCGGGGGCCCGGAACCTTAAAGCGTCCAGATCCTTTGCCCTTATATAATTTTTTCTGGCTTCAGAAAAATTTCCCTGTTTCTCAAGCTGTCTGGCCAGATTGAACAGGTCCTGAGCAGAATTTCCCTGTTTATCTTTAAGAGATATAAAAGGAGCCTGATCCCTTATGTTGCTGACCAGTTCCCCAAGAACAACTTTTACACCGCGCTGGATTGCAGTATGAACGATTGCGTCCATATTCTCTTCAAACTGTTCCTTGCCTTTCCTGTAAAGTTCACCTCCGTATGGAATCGTCTGCTCCCCTACTATTCTCTCCATCATAGTTGCTGTAGGGTCGGCCTCGGTACCCTCCTGGAGCACATTGCTGTATAAATTTTTTACCCATCCTATAAAATCACGAAGCAGCAAAAATATTTTGAAAAACTGTAGCTTCAGATAAGTTTTAATAAGCCAGCTTGAGCTGCCGAGCGACTGAACTGAACCCACACCCAGTGCGCCGTAATACTCATTATGTCCTGTGTAAACAAGCAATGCGTCGGGGGACTGCTCAATTATTTCATCCATGAAATCCAGAAGAGAATAGCTGTTTATTGCAGCCATTGAAATATTTATTACTTCAATTTCTTTATCCGGAAAAGTATTAGACAATCCCCTTTCCAGAATATTCGGGAAAGAAGCATTATTCCCATATGGAAAGCCCATTGCAGAGGATTCACCTAAAACAAATATACGGTAACCGTTTTTCGGCTTTTCTCTGAAAAACAGTTGAGTCGGAGGATTAGGTATCGTTGACTGGACATAAAAATATCTCCGTGCTACGTTGGGATTTGCTCTAAGATATTTTTCAAATCCTGGAGGGCTCTCAATGAACAAATCCAGATTTCCCCCATAATTGAAAATACGCAGCCCAACTTCAACCAAAATTAAAATCAGGAAGGGAAACGAGATGGTAAATATCCAGAAAATCTTTTTTTTGTCTGAGGAAATCCCGGAATTAATTGTCTTTATTGACGTACTTACCGGTTTATTTTTTTCAGTCTTTTGTGAGAATTTGTGTGTATTTTTTTTTCTTTTCATATCAAAAGGTTCAAATCAATGTTGAGAACCGGGATTTCTTTTCCTGCTCACTGTACAATAACTGCAGTTTATCATATTGAGGATTATTTTTCCCGCTGATCCTGGCAAATTCGTTCAGCGCTGCTTTTGCTTTGTTTTTTCACTCAATTCGCTGTAAAATTCGTTATATTATTTAAAAATATTGAAACGAAGTATAATTTAAAAGGAAATCTCACTAAATTAATGAAAAAGAAACCTTTATTTTTATATAAAGAAAAGGGGATTTTATCCTTGAATAATCTGCACTTTACAAACCTATCCTGCAAATTAATTTTCTCCCTTTCTTTAATAGAATAATAAATTATGGGGCCCCGAATGTCTAAAATCAAACTCACTAACAACCAGACCAACAGGTATTCGAGAAGAAAATTTTTACAGACTATAGGATCGTCAACAGCTGGTGTAATAGCGGCAACATATATTAAATCTACCAATATTTTTGCCTATGGACATGAAAAAAAATCAGCTTTTTTAACAAAAGTAGCCATAACCCAGGCAGATAATTATAATCGAACTTTAATAAAACAGAAAGTACAGCATTTATTTGAATCAATTGATGGAATCGGGGACATCATTAAAGCCGGTTATAAAGTTGGAATTAAAATAAATTTAACCGGCGGCTCAGGAAACGCTTCAAGCTCCAAATTAGAAGGTGTTGATATTACCGAAAGTATGTGGACGCATCCGGAAGTTTTACGGGCAGTCGGGGAACTCGTTATAGACAGCGGAGTCAGTGCTAACAATATTTATATTGTTGAAGCATTATGGGATTCTGAATCATACAATAATTTCGGCTATTTAGATGTTCAGACTTCCCTCGGAACTCAAATGATAAATCTGAACTCTAAAGATCCATATCCTGATTTTATCGAAAAAGAAGTTGGAGATAAAAAATTCTTTTACAATTCATTTAAATTCAATCAAATTCTGGCAGATATCGACGTTTATGTATCAATACCAAAAATGAAGCAACATTATGAAGCGGGGGTGACGCACTCATTAAAGAATCAAATTGGAATTACACCGATTCAGCATTATATGATGCCATATCAACAGAGTTATAGGTCTGCACTACATTTTGAAGGAGGAGATATTGGAATTCATTTGCCTCGTTCCATCTGCGACTTAAATCTTGCAAGGCCTGTTCATCTTTCAGTAATTGACGGTATAAAAAATGCCAAAGGTGGAGAGGGTGTTTGGAATCCTACCTTCGAACTTACAGAAAATCATGTGCTTCTGGCCGGCAAGGATCCGGTTGCTACTGATAGTATTGCGTCCTATTTAATGGGCAACAATCCTGAAGCTGAAAAGTTTGATCTGCCTGACGGCGTAAGGCAATGTGATAATTATCTTGAAATGCTCCATCAGAAAGGAATTGGAACCAACAAAATGGAGGAAATTGAAATAGCAGGTGATGGTGCCGGTTTAATTACATCAATAAAACCCAATGGTAAAACAATTCCAAATATAATTCAATTATTTAGAAACTATCCCAATCCGTTCAATCCTTCTACTGCAATTAACTTTTACTTGCCTGAAACTCAAATGGTTACTATAAAAATATATAGTATAACCGGACAAGAAATTGAAACATTGATTGAAGGGGAAGTTCCAGCCGGACGGCATGAACTTCATTGGGCAGTTCCTAACGGTAATATATCATCGGGTGTATATATTTATAAAATGCAAGCAGGTAGTTTTGTTGATGCAAAGAAAATGATATTTCAAAAGTGACTCTCTTGTGCAGAACTTTTAACCAAGTTCTACATCTACTTTATGCTCCTTGCCATCGTTAAAATGTGGTATTTTTTTCTCTTCAACTGACTTTCCATCCAACCACAGACTTTTTACTCCTTTACTAATCCTTTTTGGATTTGAAACTGTAATATTATATACGGCATTTCTGTATTTGCGTTTTATACTAAATTTTTCCCATGAACTTGGGATGCATGGATCTATTATTAATCCATTGAAGTCCGGTCGAATACCGAGAATGTACTGGGTAAGAGCAACAAAAGACCATGCAACAGTA
>DAISZW010000095.1:0-12695 GCA_036824595.1 Ignavibacteriaceae bacterium | reverse complement strand
ATGAAAGAAAATAAAGAAATTATTGTTTTAATGTCAAGAACAATCAGTAGTGATTCAACGTAAAAAAAGCCGAAAACTTGATTTATTGTAAGAAGGGAATAATTCTTCTAAGAAAGAATTTCTTTTAGTGCATTCACCACATCCCCAACATCTTCATCTTTCAGTTTAGCGGAAAACGGCAGGGAAATAGTACGGTCAGAAATATATTCTGAATTCGGGAAGCCTCCCCTTTTATATCCGAAAGCCTTTTTATAATACGGGTGAAAATGCAATGCCCGGTAATGTACTCCTGTTCCGATATTCATCTTGTGCAGCTTTGCTATTAATTCGTCCCGTGTTATTTTAACATCTTCCAGATTCAATAAAACTATAAAAAGATGCATTCCATGCTTTGTGTTTAGCTCCGGTTCGGGAGGTAATATAAGCGGAATGTTTTTTAATTCTTTTTTATACCTGTTCCAGATTTCAACTCGTCTTTTATAGTTCCTTTCGACTTTTGCAAGCTGATGGATGCCGAGCGAAGCCTGGATATCCGTCATGTTGTACTTGTAGCCTGGATAAAAAACATCGTAATGCTTGAAACCTTTATCCGAATACCTGTTCCATGCATGTTTGTCCATCCCGTGCAGCGCCCAGATTTTAATTTTCGCCGCAAGATCGTTGTTGTTCGTTGTAATCATTCCGCCTTCGCCGGTAACAACGTTTTTTGTAACATAAAAACTATAGCTTGAGATATCGTTATAAGTTCCGATCTTCTTACCATTGAATTCTGTTTCTATAGCATGGGCAGCATCATGAATAATTTTTAGATTATGTTCTTTTGCAATTTTCAGTATCGAGTCAATATCGCATGCTCTTCCAGCAAAGTGAACAGGTATAACAGCTTTAGTTTTCTTTGTTATTTTTTTTCTCAGATCATCTATATCAATTGTCATTTTGTATTTATCAACATCGCATAAGACGGGTTTTGCACCTGCATGAATAACCGCATTCGAAGTTGCAACAAATGTCATTGCCGGTACTATTACTTCATCGCCCGGTTTCAAATCCAGAGCTAATATTGAAAGATGCAGCCCGGCAGTACATGAACTAACCGCAACTGCATTCTTAACATTTATATAATTTTTAAAATCTTCTTCAAACCTTTGGACTTTCGGTCCGGTTCCTATCCATCCTGATTTTAAAGTATCAACAACCTCATTGATTTCCTCTTCTTCAATTAACGGACTTCCGAACACCAGATATGATTTTCTCAACTATAAAACTCCAAAGGTTCTTTAATGACTAAAATAAGAGTGAACAAATATAAATTCCAAAGAATTAAAGTTAATATTTTTCTTCCGGATATTTCAAGATTATTCTGATCCCTTCCCAATGTCCCTTTTTTAAATCTAAACCTACTGAAATAACGTATATTTATATGTAAATTAACTTTTTAATAAACCCTCATTGACATTATTAATTTTTTTTCTATTTTTGGGAGTATAATTCCCCCGAAAAGCGGGATAATTACTGAAAGGAAAATTTTCTATAGGGATTTGCTACAGGAATAAGATTATAACTCTAAAAAGTTATAATTAACTTTTACCAGAGTAGCAAATAATTGCCGATTTAGGGATACTCTCTGGTCGGTTTTTTTGTTTTTAGGAGATAATTGTGAAGCCGGTTTATAACATGAAACTTTTAAAAATGGGAAAAGTATAAGAAAAAAATTGATACTATAGCTTATGTACCTGCTTCGTGAGGCAGGTCGGCATTCATAAATAAAAAAAGGAAGGCAAGATGAAAACCGTGAAAGCAAAAATCGACAATCCCTTGTCTGATCTTATTAGCGATGAGATTTTTGAATTGTTAAATTCTCACGGGCTTATAGATGAGAAATCGGTTAGGGATTACCAAATAAGAAAGAAATTTAAACAGCTTAGAGCGAATAAGGTAAGTGCCGGCGATGCGATTGATACCATCAGAGAAGAGTATCCTTATCTGCAGTTCGACACAATTAGAAAGATTGTATATCAAATCAGCAAGTAACAACTTGACAAATATTCAAGATCGGTATATATTACACCGACTCTTTCAAAGGGTCCTCCCCTGCCCTTTGATGATAATGAGTCGAGCCCAGTGGTACCCCCATCACTGGGCTTTTTTATTGTAGTTTACTCGATTACTTTTCTTAATCTCAATCGTAATCTTAATCATGCTAACAGGATTCCTCTTTCTCCCTCTCGTTCTCTATCTCCTTCTCTTAATCCCTCCTCTTCCTCATTTTTTTTGAAATACATTTTGTTGTAATTTTGAAGATAATATTTTAATCATAGAACTAAAAGGATTTGTAATGGCTAAAACAGTAAAAAAGAAAAATGTAAAGACAGCAAAAGGCATAACCGAATCGCCGTTCGGTATTTATTGGAATAAAGGAAATTATTTTTTCCTTTTTTTAGGTCTCCTTCTGCTGGCCGTTGGATTTTTTGTTATGAGCCTGGGGAACTGGGACAGCTTCCCTTCATTGGTTTTGTCCCCTATAATCCTGATCATTGCATATATTCTGATTTTTCCGGCTGCAATTTTTTTCCGGAAAAAAGAAAATTCGCAAATCACGAACACTGATGCTTCTAAAGATTCGGTTTTAATGGAAAAGGGGAAATAATTTTCAGATCCTTTTTCAATTAAAGATAAATTTTATTTTTTTTCTTTTGACGAAATTAACACTTAACCAGCTAATCGAACTTAAACTCCTTCTTTCTGTCGAGGGGATAGGGCCCGGCAAAATCCGCAGCCTTCTTTCAAAATTCAGAACTACAGAAAAAATCCTTTCCGCTGATTTCAACTCCCTGATGGAAGCTGACGGAATCAGCACTAACCTAGCAAGGAGAATACAAAAAGCTTACCGGCAGAGAGATGAAGTCAGAGAATTTACCATAAAAGAGCTTGATGCTTTACAAAAAATTAATGGATACATTCTTACGGTATGGGACCCTGAATTCCCGCAGCTGCTGAAAAAAATTTATGATCCTCCGTTACTGCTTTACTGCAAAGGGAAAATTAGTGAAAGTGATAATTTCTCAATCGCTGTTGTTGGAACCAGAATGCCTACAGCTTACGGCAAAATTCAGGCTGAAAAAATTGCTGATGAGCTTGCTTCCCAGAATATAACTATTGTCAGCGGATTAGCACGCGGAATAGATTCAATAGCACATAGAGCCGCACTTAAAAATCATGGCCGTACTGTTTCAGTAATCGGATCCGGATTGAATGTAATCTATCCTCCCGAAAACAAAAAGCTCTTCGAAGAAATTGCAGAGAAAGGAGCTGTGATCTCCGAATATCCGCTGGATACAAAACCTGATGCTCAGAATTTCCCCAAAAGGAACCGGATTATTTCAGGATTAAGTTTAGGCTGTGTCATAATTGAAACAGACATATCCGGAGGCGCAATGCAAACAGCCGCTCTGGCTCTGGACCAGAACAGAGAAGTGTTTGCCGTACCCGGAAATCTTGGAGTAAAGCAGTCAAACGGAACGAACCTCTTGATCCAGAAAGGAGAAGCAGCATTGGTAAGATCTGCAGAAGATGTTCTCATTGCACTTGAATTAAAATTGAAGCCCGTGCTCGGGAAAAATATTCCGAAACCTGAGATTGATTTGAACTTGTTTGAAGAAAAGATAATTGGAGTTCTGAACAATGATCCGATGCAGATTGACAAAATAGCTTCTTCAACAAATTTAACAACATCGGACTGTCTGGTTCACCTGCTTTCATTGGAATTTAAAGGACTTGTAAAACAGCTTCCCGGAAAAATGTTTGTGGCAATATAAATCATCATTGTCCACATTTAAATCATCATTGCCCACGACTCAAGTCGTGGGCTTAAGTGTGGGCAGTTAAAATAATTCTAATTTTTATTCAATATTTCTTTTTTGTTTTCCAGAGGGATTTTAACCTGTCTTTAAGATTTTTCTCCTGACCCAGTTCAGTCGGGAAATAATATTGCGAGCCTGACAATTGTTCCGGGAAATAATTCTCTTCAAGGAAATGATCTTTGTAGTTATGCGGGTATTTATATTCGCTTCCGTAGCCGATTTCTTCCATCAGCTTTGTGGGCGCGTTTCTTAAATGCAGAGGGACAGGGAATAAAGGTTTGTTCTTTACATCCAAATAAGCTTTTTCCATCCCCATGTAAGATGCATTGCTTTTCGGGACAGACGCTAGATAGGTAGCGCACTGGGCTAAAATTATTCTTGCTTCCGGCATTCCGATCTTATCCACTGCACTGAATGCTGCTTCCGCAAGAACCAATCCGTTTGGAGAGGCATTTCCGATATCTTCCGATGCAAGTATCACGAGTCTCCTAGCAATAAATAGAGGATCCTCTCCCCCTTCAAGCATTCTTGCCAGCCAGTACAAAGCAGCATCAGGATCACTTCCTCTCACGCTCTTAATAAATGCCGAAATTACATTGTAATGTTCCTCTCCCCCTTTATCATATATAATATTTTTTTTCTGGACAATATTCTCCAAAACTTCTTTGGATATTTTAACTTGAGGACTATCCATTTCCTGGATTACTGCCGCCTCTAATATATTCAGCATAATCCTTGCATCTCCTCCTGAAAGATAAATTAAGAAATCGGAATCGATAGTCTTTATCTCTATCTTCGATAAAAATTCATCATTGGTTAGAGCAAAATTCAAAATACCATGCAGGTCCTCTTTTGATAAATTTTCTAAAATATAAACTCTTGCTCTTGATCTCAAAGCAGGGATAACTTCAAACGAAGGATTTTCAGTCGTAGCACCGATTAATATAACCAGTCCCGATTCAACGGAATGAAGCAATGCATCCTGCTGGGCTTTATTGAACCTGTGAATTTCATCGATAAAAAGAATAGTTCTTTTATTCAGCTTCTGGTTTAATTCGGCTCTTTCAATAATTGAGCGGATATCTTTTACACCTGAAGAGACTGCATTTATCTGATAAAACTCGGAGTTGGTTTTTTCGGCAATAATTTTGGCAATAGTAGTTTTACCTGAACCGGGAGGGCCCCAGAGAATGAATGAGCTTAAAGTGTCATTCTCGATCATTAATCTTAACGGTCTCCCCGGATCAAGAAGTGCTTTTTGTCCGCGGAATTCGGATAACGATTTCGGCCTGACTCGTTCGGCGAGGGGAATTTGAGGAATTTTATTCAATTTATCAGTTACTCTTAAGTATTATTTTTACTTGTTAAATTTAATAACAATAAATTTAATCCAGATGAAGTTCAAATAGAAGGGTTAAACACAAACGGCGGGACTTTCTATTTCTCAATTATTCTGATCGATTTTTCTCCTTCGCGCTTCATGTGATATTTTTCTCTTGCAGTTTCCTCAATCTTTGCGGGTACTTTTCTTTCAAGCGAATCAACTTCGGCTTCTAATTTTTTATTCTCCTGTTCGGTCTGCTCAATTTTTTCATTAATTGAATCCAGCTCATTTTTCAATTTGAGATATTTTAAAACTCCGTATTCATTAAAAATAATGAAAGCGGCACCTATCAGGAATAATATCAGCAGCAGAAAAAATTTCGTTTTTTTGCTTTTAAATAATTTCACTTCAATGCGGCTTTAATTATTCTTTCAAGGAGTTCATTAAATGAAATCCCCGCTGACTTCGCCATTTTCGGAACCAGGCTGGTTGAAGTCATTCCGGGGAGAGAATTAACTTCGAGGCAGTAAATTTCATATTTTTTATTTACTCTGAAATCAACTCTGGCATATCCCTCGCATCCTAAAGCTTTAAAAGCCAAAAGCGCCTGGGACTGAATTTTCTTTTTCACTTTTTCCGGCAGTTTTGCCGGGACTTCATATTCACTCATCCCGGAAGTGTATTTGCATTCATAATCATATAGAAGATGCTTCGGCTTAATTTCCAAAACAGGAAGCGGTTCATTTTCCAAAATTGCTACCGTAAGTTCGCGTCCGGGAATATATTTTTCTATTAATGCCTTATCGGAAAACTTCAATGCGAGTGCAATTGCCTCCTCAACCTGATTTTTATTTTTGCAAATCGTTAATCCTACCGTTGAACCTTGATCGTTTGGCTTAATAATGCATGGGAATCCCAAATCGCTTTTTATAGCTTTCTGGAGCGGTTTTAATTCAAAGGTTCCGGGTGAAACCGTTATCCATTTAGCCGTACCGACTTTAGAATTACGGAAAAGAATTTTAGACATATTCTTATCCATTGAAATTGAACTCGCAAGTACTTTTGATCCTGTATATTTTATTCCCTTCAGTTCAAGAAGCGACTGCACCGTGCCGTCTTCGCCCCATTTGCCGTGAAGCCCGATGAAAGCAAGGTTAACATCCTTAAACAATTCTAATTCAAAAGACTCTACATAGTTCGTGCTGGAAATTCCTGTATAATCTTCTTTCTGAAAATATTTGGATATATCTTCAGGTTGGTTTTTTCCGTAGGCCGGATCCACTAAAACAACTTCATGGCCCAGCTCTTTTAAACCGTTATAAACGGCAATGCCGCTTAGTTTTGAAATCTCTCTTTCAGGCGAACTGCCGCCGACCAGAAGTGCAATCTTCATTTTTCTCTTTTTAGATTTATATTAAAATTCATTTTGAAATATTTTGTCTCTCAAGTTCTTCCATCAACTTCAGGTTTATATAACCGTCATGCCCTGTGGCAATTGTCTCTTCATTTTTCAAAAATGATTTCTGAACAGATCTCAGCATATAGACCATCTTATTCCCTCTTTTCCTGAATGCTTTTTTTGCTTCTCCCTCTAAAAGAATTGTAAGTTTTGCCGGAGCATTTCTAACGCCGATTATTTTTTCGATAGAGATAGCACCCTTATGGCCGAGGATATTTATTCTGTTAAATGCTTTTTTACAGTTAAAAGAGACATTGAAATAGCCGTATCCGCTGTTTTCAAATTTCACGATCGCTGCGGCAAAATCGTCAACCTCACTTTTATAAATTATATTATCGACAGTACCTTTAATCTCTGTAATTTCGCCTCCGAAAAACCGCAGCAGGTCGATGACATGAGTTCCGAGATCGCGGAGTGAACCTCCCCCGCTTAATGATTTCTGAAACCTGAAGTTGCTGCTGGGCGGAAAGTCCACATTAAAACTGGCATTTATAGTAACTATCTTCCCGATTAAATGAGACGAAATTAATTCTTTTACTTTTCTAACCAGGGGATGGAACCTATAAATATAATTAACGCAAAGAAGTACATTATTTTCCTTGCATACTTTAATCATTTCTTCCGCCTGGGAAGAATTTAATCCGAGCGGCTTCTCACACAAGATATTTTTGCCTGCATTTGCAGCTTTCATAACCTGGCTGTAGTGATTGACGTTCGCACTTGAAATATATACGGCATTAATATCGGAATTCAAAAATTCATCATAATCATTAAAGTGATGCGGGATTCCGAATTTTTCAGAAATGAATCTTGCCCGCTCGCTGCTTCCGCTGTAAACAGAATTAACACTGCTTTTTCTCATCATTGTTACTGCCGGGATGAATGAATGTTCAGCGCATCGGCCAAGACCTGCAACTCCCCATTTTAACTTTTGCTTTACCATATGAACTTATTTTGCTGTATTATAAATATTATTTTCTGATACAAATTTTTGAAGAGTATTTTTTCACTCATACAATTTGTTTAAATAATTTTAACCGCTCCATTAATTTTTTTATCGGTTTGGAATTCTGCATTATATAAAAGTGGGCGGAGGGTACATTTTTATTAAATAATTCCTCAACCTGTTTTGCAGCCCACTCAACTCCGATATCCATTACATGTTCCGGTTTTGCTTCATTTATTTCATCCGCCAGCTCAACAGGTAGGCTCACATAAAAATTCTTAGGTATTGTAACCAGCTGCGATTTAGAGGTAATTATTTTCAGGCCGGGAACTATCGGTACCGTTACCCCTTCTTTCCTGCAAAGATCTACATAATCGAAATAACATTTGTTATCGTAGCACATCTGCGTTACAACATATTCGGCGCCGGCATTAATTTTCTCCTTAACATACCTTATATCGGTTTTCAGGTTCGGAGCCTCGAAATGTTTTTCCGGATAGCCGGCTACACCTATACAAAAATTTGCGGGTTTTGCATCGAGCAGGTTTTCCTCAAGATATTTTCCATTATTCATATTGACTATCTGCTGCACCAGTTCATTTGCATAGCGGTTAACTGTCCTTCCTTCCGGAACAGGTTTATCATAACCCAGGTCATCTCCCCGGATGGCGAGAACATTTTCAATTCCCAGGTAATTCAGCTCGATTAAAAAATCTTCCGTTTCTTCCCTGGTAAATCCTTTTGTAAGAATATGAGGAACTGCATCAATGTTATACTTGTGCTGTATCAATGCGCAGATTCCAAGCGTTCCGGGTCTTTTTCTTTTTATTTTCTTTTTAATTCCCTGGGGAGTTTCTTCAAAGAATACTTCCGCCGAATGGCTTGTAATATCGATGAATGGCGGATGATATTTTACCACATCATCAATAACAGCCATCAGGGTTTTTATATCTCCTCCCCTCTTAGGAGGAATAATTTCGAAACTTATTAAAGGATTGCCGGTTTTTAAAAGATGTTCGATTACTTTCATTGCTTATAGCTGCTTTTTTCTTTTACAAATTTAATACATATTGTTAAAACAACATAAGAATTAAGTTGATGCAGTTAATTCTTTGCCGATTAGTAAAATGGATTTGATTAACTTAACAGCACCTGATTAAGGGACAGGTTTTAATACTAACTTGTATTGATTTTTTCTAATTGAAGAGTCATCGGTTTTAACAGTAACATAATTCCCTCTGAGCCACATTTCAGTCATATCTCTAAAATGATCGCTCATTAAGTTGCCTGACTGCCCGCTATTTAAAATCATTTGGAACTCTGAAGGTTTAGAAAAATCGAATATATACCTCATTGCCGGGCCAACATTATTTTCAAAAGGCTGGTGATCGAAGCGGGGGAAATTTTTTATTCCCTCAATAAAAGGATATTCTGTATTAAACAGTGTAGTTCCATCACCCCCAATGCTGTAGGGTCCAATATTTATATATTTATCAAGTATACCTGAAACTCCGCCGAAAGTATGCTTCATAATAACTCGATGCAGTTTCCCCCATTGCCATGATGCGGGATCCTTCCCAAATTTCGCCTCCAGCTCCGATAAAGCCTCAACTAAGCTCATGCGGATAATATCATTTTTGCTTTCCGGTTTTGCCGTATTTATATCATTAAACCATACAGATGTTGAATCATTAAGAATTTTCAGTACAGTTCTAAACGGAACATTTTCTACAAATACAAATTCCTGAAAAAGATTCATTCCCATTTCATCAAGAAAAATATTTTCCATAAGGTGTTTAAAGAAAACGGAGTAGATGGCGGGCACCTGGCTGAACTCATCCATTTTGTAATCCCAGTTCCTGAAAAGCTCAAGGGTTAACTGAAGATTTCTATCGTTGATCTGCAAGCCGCTAAAGGCACCGAAAATATATTCTACTATTTTCCGTGCATATGGAGAAACAATATCCATCTGGTATTCTTTAAAATCTGCAGAAGAATGCCTCGGTTTCCCCGATAGAAGCTGAACGATTCTTTCATACCTAGATGAAGGTTCCCATAGATTTGAAATATGATGAGTAAAATTTTTAAGAGTTTTGTTATTCGCGGATGCAATGAAATTACTTTCCGGATTCAATAAATTAGGAATTTCAAAAGCGGAAATTTGTCCTTTCCAGTCGTATGCATCGGTAGTACCGTCATAAATAAATGTCGGATTAATTGATTTTCTGATCGGAAGGCGTCCTCCGAAGAAGTAGCCGATGTTTCCTTTATTGTCTGCGTAAATAAAATTTTGTCCCGGCAATGAAAAATTTTGAAAAGCTGCTTTAAATTCATCCCAGTTTGATGCTCTATTAATTTGATAAAAAGAGAACACCTCATCACTGAAATCATGCCCGAGCCAGCGCATACTCAGAACTGCTTCTTGTTCCTTTTTTTTGTCAGCAAAAAAATATTTATACGGGTGAAATCCGGAAATTATTGGGCCTCTATGCGTAAACCGAATATCAAGGGTAACATCTGCCGAATCCTTCACTTTTATTTTTTCCTGGCTGAGCTTTAATGGCACCCATTTCCCTTTAAAGAAATAGTTTTTCTTTGCCGAATCTAATTTTTCTATATAAAAGTCGGTGTCATCGAGCATAATGTTGGTAACACCCCAGGAAATACTTTTATTTTTTCCGATGACCACTGCAGGTACACCGGGAAGTGTAAATCCCTCCGCCTGCCATATTCCTCCTTTAATTACTGCAGAGAACCAGGTGCCGGGAGCAGTATAATGCAGATGAGTATCGTTCGCAATAATCGGTTTCCCGGTCTCTGACAATTTCCCATTAACCGCCCAATTGTTTGAACCAAGGTGAGTTCCGTCCATTCCCATAAATTTCCTGAATTCACGATCCACATTAATTATGTCCATGCTTACAGGCGCATAGTTTTTTAATTCAGGAGGAATTATAACAGGAGCATTCTCCGGGTAATCCGGTATAATATCTCTTACTTTTTCTTCCCCCAGTTTTTGAATTAAATTAGTAAACGAGATATCAACCCACCAGCTTATATTCAGCTCCCATGCAAGCATTCTGCTTATAATCAAGCTGTGTTCAGGAGTCCAATCATAAGGATCATAATTCAGCACATCAAATTCGACCGGATAATTACCTTTTGCATTACGAATGTAGAGATTAACACCGTTTGAATAAGCCTGCAGCAGTCTTAAGGCGGCAGGATTAATTCTTTTTATATTTTCGTCTACAGTTCTATTAATTCCTACAGTTTTAAACATGCAGTCGAAAGCGAGAGTTGAACTTCCGAAAATCTCACTCAATCTTCCTTCGCCCGCACGCCGTATCATATCCATCTGGAAAAGTCTTTCCTGGGCATGGATAAATCCGAGAGCTAAAGCAGCATCTTCCTCATTTACGGCTATTATGTAAGGAATCCCCATGCTGTCACGGAAAACTTCGACACTATTTGAAATACCTTCGACTTCGGTTTCACCTTCATAACCGGGAAGTGATGAAATCAGCATTCGATAAAAGATAAAACCTGCAATAAGAAATACAATTATAAAAGTAATTATAATTCCAAGGATTATTTTTAACCAGCGGGGCATAAAAGTAAGTTGTTAATTAAATTCAAATATAAAAATAAAAAATCAGTATTGTAATTGAAGGAAGTACTAAAACTAAATGGGATTAAGTATAGAATTAAAGGAAGAAAAAAAAAGCCGGTTATTTGAATCGGCTCTTCTCTATTAATAGATTAATAATTAATATTATTGAAAGTAGTTTTACCATCCAATTCAAAAAAAGATGTGATTAAGACAATCTATATTCCCTGATTACATTGCACAAGACCGCAGTAATTATGGAAATCAGTTTTGCAAGATGAATAAAAAATCAACGTATTTTTTTCACCAAAACAACCTGACCTCTATCCGATTTAACTACTCCGGCAAAAAAGTTTCTGTATTCGGAATAGTTCCCGGCAGGAATTGAATAAGTCTCAATTTCTAAATACCTGGTATATGCAATAGATGTATCACCAAGCGGCTTAGTAGTGGAAATAAATTTACCGAAGGAGGATTCAAGAGAAACCTCTTCAGGAAGCATTTCAATGGAATAACCTTTAGGAATTGAATAATAAATCGTGTCAATGTCTATATAAGGGTATTCAAATCTGATAGGCGAGTACCGCTTTTGAATATCCTTTGGAATATATGTCCTGCGTTCCTCAATGTTTGGATTAAAGAAAATTCTGCTGCCTGAAGCGTTTGCATATCTAGGAAGAACGAGCTGAACAATTAGCTCAATTTCACTCATTTTATTTTCGATGCCGTAAAAAGTAAAATTATTCAATTTTATATCGGGCACTTCATACGCATTAAGAATCCATCTTTCTCTTTCTTCAGGGGTTGCATCAATTATTCTATGCAGTATATCATTTTGCTGATTTCCGGACCATCCTGTTACAATTTCCGCAGCAGCGCTTCCAAATGAAGTTAATTTTACTTTTGTATTCCGCTGCTGAATATTTTGTTTGGAATGACTTACCGGTGTTTTTACAACCACTCCGCCCTCAGGTGTAACCATCAATGCTTGACGGTTTTCATTATCAGAGTCTATGACTCCAAACAGAATATCCCGACTTGTACACTCCAGCCATACAGTGTCATTATCACCGGGTACACAGACAATGACATGGTTAAACTGACTGCTTGGAAATTCAGTTATAAGAGGCAGCCGGTGATCGCCGCTATTTATTAACACAGGGTATGCTTTAATATTAATTGCATGCAGCAGTGATACCATATAATTAGAAAGCGCTTTACAATCCCCGTAGCCGCGTGAGTGAACATATTGAGCATCAAATGGCTGCCAGCTTCCTATACCAAGCGATACATTAACATAACGGGTTCTTGCCTGCATATATTTATATACTTTTTTTATCTTTTCTCTTTCAGTTTCAGATGATCCTGCCAGAGCTGTTACTTCCGAGACAACAGGAGCTGAGAGTTTCATTCTATCTTTATACAAACTATAATACCAGGCTCCGAAATCTTTCCAGGAATTCATATTACCGTGATACCCTTCAATCTCAAATTCG
>DAISZW010000094.1:0-12697 GCA_036824595.1 Ignavibacteriaceae bacterium | reverse complement strand
TCTGAATAAAAATGAAGAACCTTTAATTATAATTAATGCAGTCACCATAGATAATTTATCCTAAATTCAGGATACTTTTAATAATTCTCATCTTCGTAAACCCGCAGATTTAATTTTCTTAACAAAATTTCCTGCTTCATATGAGACATTATAATTTTCTACAGATTATATTGATACATAATTCAATCTATAATATCTTTCTTTTGTACAATATTATAAATCTAGTTAAATGGCATATACTTTGATTTTTTTATAGAGTCATTGTGTCATTTAATCCTTAAAGCGATAAAAATTATGGGCGGCAATTCTAAGTTTATTGCAATTTTCAAGCGTTTTCTATCTTTATTTTATTACAGCAAACTAGACGAATATTTAACAGAGGGAAATGCTAAAAAAGATAATAAAGATTTCCTCGGGGCATTAATCGGTTTCAATAAGGCTTTGGTGCTAAAACCCAATTCAGCCGATATTTATTATAATATAGGAATGTGCAAGAAAGAAATTGAAGATTATGATGGGGCAGTACACGCGTTTTCCAAGGCAATCGAGAGAAATAAAAATTTTGCTGAAGCATATTTCCAGAGAGCAACAGTTAAAACTACGATGGGAAAAAATCTCGATGCAGTAAAAGATTGTGTTTCGGCAATAGAGCTGGATTCAACATTATACGATGCATATATAATAATCGGTGATGCTAAACGAAAACTCGGTAAGTACAAGGAAGCGGAAAAAAATTATTCCAGGGCAATTGAAATCAATCCGGCTATACCCGATCCTTATTTCAAAAGAGCGCATGCAAGGAGAAACCTGGAAAATTTCGAAGGTGCATTGGCAGATTATAATAAGTACGTTGAGCTAAAACCGGATGCCGAGAAACTCAGTGTCAACGAGATGATAAGGACACTATTTAAACGCGAATTAAAACTGGCAAAATTCCAGGTATAAAATTTATATTTTTTTTATTAAAAGAAGCTGTAAAAAAGGGCCTGCATTAAACTGCAGGCTTTTTTTATTTGATCATTTTATAAGCAGCATCTTTTAAGTTTTTCTGAGTTTCGCTCTTTCTATAATCCTAATTGCACTCCGACCAAAAAACTCCTTTCCGCTGCCGGAAAGAATTGATTACCGATTGCATAGGCGGAATAAAAACTATCGAAAATATTATTTATGTGGAAAAATATTTTAGAGGGAGAAAGAGAATTAAATAATGCGAATTCATAACTGCCTATGAAATCCATAACAAAATAAGCTTCGTTTTTATTATCATCATAGCTTACAAATCCGGGATAATTATTTAAATACGAATTTAAATTCGTATCATAATTATCTGAAAAAAAATCTCCGACATACTTTCCGGAAAGTTTAAGATATAGCCCGCTTTTATTATAACTAATCCCGAAGTTTGCAAGGAAATCGGGAAAACCGGTTATTCTGTTCCCGTCAAGCTTTAATTCTGCTACAGCGGTAGAAGTATCGGTCATGTAATATTCAATAAAAGTACTCCCTTTTTCAATTTCATTCCCGCTGTACGATGTATTTCCAAAAAATTCAAATGAATTACCAAACTTATAAGTACCGGCAAGTTCAATTCCTTGATGTATTGTTCGTTTTGCATTTCCGGTTATAGGCTGACCGAATCGGTCAAGCTGGCCATTTTTTACTATTTCATTATTGAAAAGCATATAAAAAAAGTTCAGTGAAAGAGAAATATCTTTTGAATTATACAAAGCACCGAGCTCAAAATCATTCATGTTTTCCGGTTTAACAAAAGGCTCGTCAAAATCAAATTCTCCCGAAGGATTCTGTTGAAACTGAGGGAGTGCACCGCCGCTTGATTCAGCCGCATCGTAATAATCTTTTAAACGCGGTTCACGTGTTACTCTTGCAAAAGAAAAGAAAGCATTTAGTTCCGGAAAGAATTTATAATTTATACCAAAACGGGGATTAAAAAAAAGATCGCTGATTTCAAAATCGGTTCCCACATATTTTTCATTGTACAGCCTGTATTTATGATAAGCAATTTGGAGCTCGCCGAGAAGGTTTATGTCGTCCGTTAATTTATACGATTCATTGATAAATCCATTTATTATATTTTTTGATCCGTTATAAAAATAATAATAGCGGTTAAAATCGTAATCAGGCGGAAGATTATTTGCATACTGTATTCTTCCCCAGTGATCCGATTTATGCTGCCGGAATTCTCCGCCTATAATTAATTCACCGTTTAAATGTTTGATGCTTAGACGCGGTATCCATCCGTATTGTTTATTCTCAACTTTCGCACGGATCAATGAATTTGAAGGAATAAAACCGGAATCAAAATCATCCTGTTTTAGTCTGAAATAATCATCATAGAAAACAGACCAGTAAGAATCATAATCAAAAAAGCCTTGGCCGATAACTAAAAACAGTGCTGAATTCAATGTTAAATCTTTATTTATTTGATATTCATTGAGAAGTTCAAAATGAGGCTGCGAAAAATTTTCAATTTCTTCAGGCCGCCTTTGTACAATATAAGTAAATGTATCTGACTGAGCGTCTGCACCCCAATCGGAATAATTCTGTTTCCTTAATTCTTTATCCTCTATTGCAAACTTTGGCAGACCGAGATAAGCTAAACCATCTTCAATCGGACCCCCGAAAAAATTCAGCTGCGTTGTTAAATTATCATCATATCTTGCCGCGGAGAGATGGTATGAATTAAACTTTACATAAGAAAGATTCCTGTAGCCGCTGCTTAATATTTGCGAAACTTTAGCATAAATAGAGTACTTGTTATTTATCAATCCGCTTGAAAATTCCGCATGATATTTCCTAGTATTAAAACTTCCGGCTGAAACCGAAAGATTTAGTCCCGGTTCTTTGGCAAAGGAAGAAGTAATGATATTTATAGAACCCCCTATCGAGGGATACCCTGATACTCCTGATCCGGCACCTCTTTGAACCTGAATTAAGTCTGTACTAGAAAGGATATCGGGGAAATCGAGCCAGTAAACGTTATGATCTTCAGGATCATTCTGCGGAATACCGTTAATGGAGATAGAAATTCTCCGCTGGTCAAAACCTCTGATGCTTAAATAATTATAGCCGATCCCATTCCCATTTTCGGAGTAAAAAGTTGCCGAGGGGAGAGAGCTGAGAAATTCCGGTATATCCTGAACTATATAATCTTTCTCAATTTCTCTTCTGTTGATTTGGCTAAACACTGTAGGAGTTATCCCTTTTTTACCCAGACTCGCCTGAACAAAAACTGTCTGTGAGGGGATTATTTTTGGTTCCAATTCAATTAAAAAATAGTTTTTGATATTTCCGGAATTGAGTTCTATTCTTTCAGAATTAAATCCCAGAAAACTAATAACTATAACTTCCCCCGGTTTAGCGGAAATTTTAAATTCACCATTGGAGTCCGATGCCGTACCTGAACCCGGTGAACCTTCCAAAAAAATATTTGATCCGGCTAAAGGTTTGGCTGTATTAAGATCAACAATTTTCCCCTTAATATCTGCCTGCGGCAGTAGAACATTATTTAAAAATAAAAAGAGAATAAATAAGTATTTCATTCCATCCTCCTCAGATAAAATAGCCGTTTATTATCCGATCCCGCAAAGCGGGACGGAGAAACGGCTAAAATACTTAACTATTCTCTTAGCCCGTTTCCCTACGCTGGCATTATCCAGATCAGGTTTTAGGGTTTAATCTCAGCTATCCCGGTTTAACGGGTTAACACCCCTAACGGCTACGCCGGCTTAATTACCGGCTCGTTAAAAAAAATTTATAAGAACCTGGACAAATAAAACAAAAATTAAATTTTTATTCAACCTTCAGTTTTTGTCCTACCATAATTCTATTCCCGGTCAGATCATTTAATGTCTTTAAAGCAGCAATAGTTACATTATACAGCTTGGCAATAGAATATAAAGTATCACCCTCTCTCACCTGATGAAAACGGCCGCCGTTGTCAGATCCTTTCTGCTGTTTTACTTCAGGCACATCATTAATCCTTGCGTCGGAATAAATCTTCAATGTTTTTCCGGCGAGAATTTTATTGTTTCTCAACCGGTTCCATCTGCGGATATCTGAAATGGAGACTCTATACAATTCGGCAATTTGGCCTATTGTATCTCCCTTTTTTACTTTATAATAATTCACATTTGCCGAAGTCTTTGAAGTTCTATCTCCAAGAGAAGATTGAAAATCACTGCCGAATATTTTTAAAGATGTTCCGGCATAAATTTTATTTTCACTTAAATTATTCCAATCTTTAATCTGAGATATTGTTACGCCGTATTTTTCGGCAATTTGACCAAGAGTCTCGCCCGGCCGGATTTTATGCCTGAATAAATCCGATTTATCTATATTGTCGCTGTCAGAAGTATAGCTCGTTAATTTATCGGTATATACTTTTAATCTTTTGCCGACATAAATCTTATTGCTTCTTAGGTTATTCCAATCTTTTATTGAAGCTATATCAACGCCGTATCTGCCGGCTATAGAATAAAGATTTTCTCCTCTTCTGATTCTATGGTAAATCCAGACATTATCTGATTTTGATATTGTATTTTTTGTTGTGGTTTTTTCAATAGGCGTCTGGTTATCCAAGCTTGCATAAAAATCTTTTTTATCTTTCTCGACATAGATGGTAAGCGACTGTCCAATAGTAATACTGCGTGTATAGGGTATATTATTCCAGTTCCGGATATTACTTACTTTTGTATTAAACAGATCTGCAATACCAAGAAGATTGTCGTTTTTCTTAACCCTGTAAACTACAGGAACCAATCCGTCCGGTATTGAGGATTCCTGCACAGTATTGATCTCGGCAACTTCTGTTTCTGTCGGTAAATCCGCAACTGTACTGCTGTCGGATTCATTTTCTCCGTTATTTGAAACTCCATTCAGGGATAAATAAGGGGAGACGTATCCATCCCCGCTTTCTTCTGCGGTTTCTACATTTGTATTGTATGCAAAACTTTTTTCCGAAAGATTGCTTACAGGAATTTTAAGCTTCACGCCGCGGTACAATTTAGATCTTACAGAAATATTATTTACATCTGCAAGATCATATTTTGATACACCATAAATTCTCGCAATCTTGGTTACAGTCTCACCTCTTTTAACAACATGAACTAAATAAGTTTTTCTGGCTTCATCAGGAATGTTTTCCATTTTGGAGGCCAATAATTCCGTTGAACCTTTAGGGATTTTCAGGGGATATCCGCCCATATATGAGGCAGGCGTGCACAGCTGAATCAGCTCGGGATTCATATCCTGCAGAGTTTCAAAAGAAACGCCTGTACATTCCGCAAGGAAATTCAGATCAAGCGCTTCGTTTATTTTGTAAGTTTCATACTCATAAGGATGGTCATACTGGATATCGTTAAAATCATACTTTTGCGGATCCATAGCAATCATACAGACAGCAATATACTGCGGTACATAACTTCTGGTTTCCCTTGGAAGGTATCTTCTAATCGACCAGAAATTCCTGCTGCCTGATCTTCTAATTGCTCTAAGAATTCTTCCTTCTCCGGCGTTATAAGCTGCAAGTGCCAGATACCAATTTCCCAATGAACTGTACAAATCTTTAAGATGCCTGGCGGCAGCGTGCGTGGACTTTTCAGGATCTCTTCTTTCATCAAAATAAAAATCGGATTGTAGTCCATATAATCTGCCCGTAGATTTTATAAACTGCCAAAGTCCTACCGCACTAGCCCATGACCGGGCAGTTGGGTTCAGTCCGCTTTCGACCATGCTTAGATAAACAAGCTGCTGGGGAACTCCTTCTTCAGAGAATATCTTACCCATCATTGGGAAATATTTTCCCGACCTGGAAAGCCAAATTTCCATATATTTCCGGCCTTTCCCGGTATAATACTCAACCCACTGTTCTACATAGGAATTAACTTCTAGAGGAACATCTGCCGGAATAATAGTTGGTTTGTAATCTTCAGGCTTTTCCTTTGTCACCTGAAGTTCGGGCATTGATTTACCCATCCATTCTTCCAAAGCTGCAAAAGATACATCAACAGGCAATTCAGTCAATCCGTCAACTAATTTCTTGTAATCTTCGATTATAGAATTTCCAAGATCGACATAGGCTTCATTCTGATCTATACCAGGATAATAGCTTAAATTATTAATAATTCTTAAAGAAGCCTCATAATTATTTATCGCTTCTTTAGTATCTTTTTGTTCTTGTTTTGCAAGTGCGGTAACATAAAGCTGACGGGCCTGCTCAAGCAATTCCGAAACAATACTGGCTTTTTTTACATCATTCCGGGTTTTGCTGGAGCTTTCATTTTTTGCTATTTCTTTATTTCCTCCGCAAGAGAAAAAAATAACAGAAAATAAAGAAATGGCCACGACCTGTAGAAGTTTTCTAGTCATGCATTCTCCGAAGAATTTACAGTGGCAATATAAGTTTTGATCAAACATTTATCAAGTAAATGATTAGATGAATCAGTTAAGTACATATAAAATAATAACTTATTAATTTAAAAATTAAAAAAAATCAAAAAACTAAAATAAAAATAACTTTTTTTATAAAAAATCAGGAACAACCTGAATTCAAAAATTTCTACAAAGGGATATTTCCATGCTTTTTTCTGGGATTCTTGTCTACTTTGGTCTTCAATAATCTGAATGAATTAATCAACTTTCTTCTTGTTTCATGCGGAAAAATCACGCTGTCTATATATCCTCTTTCGGAGGCAATATAGGGATTGGCAAATTTTTCAATATAATCACTCAGTTTTTTATTTAATTCTTCAGCCGGAGATAAAGATTTTTCTATATCCCGTTTGAAAATAATTTCAACGGCACCTTTAGGTCCCATTACCGCAATTTCTGCAGAAGGCCAAGCAAAATTAAAGTCACCCCGAACATGCTTGGAATTCATAACATCATAAGCCCCGCCGTAAGCTTTCCGGGTAATTACAGTAATTTTCGGGACAGTTGCTTCACAAAATGCATACAATAATTTAGCTCCATGCCTTATTATGCCATTCCACTCCTGCTCAGTCCCCGGCAGAAATCCCGGTACATCAACTAAAACCAGAAGAGGTATATTAAAAGCATCGCAAAACCTAATAAATCTTCCCCCCTTAACGGAGGCGTTAATATCCAGTACTCCGGCTAGAACTTGAGGCTGATTTGCAACAACTCCTATCGACATTCCTCCAATTCTAGCAAAGCCAACAATTAAGTTTTCAGCATAGGATGCTTGAACTTCGAAGAAAGAATCCTGATCTGCAATAATACGGATCACTTCCTTCATATCGTAAGGACGATGTGAATCTTCCGGGATAATATTATCCAATAACTCATCATCCAAAATTGATTCTATATCAAACTCTAAATCTGCCGGTTTATCCATAAAGTTCAATGGCAAATAACTCAGTAATTTTCTCACATTTAAGAGAGTCTCAATTTCATTTTCGTGAATAAAATGAGTAACACCGCTTTTAACTGCATGTGTTTCTGCACCGCCGAGATCTTCAAAAGTAACATCCTCATGTGTGACTGTCTTAACAACATTCGGTCCTGTAACAAACATATAGCTGGTCTTTTTAACCATAAAAATAAAATCCGTAATCGCAGGGGAATAAACTGCTCCCCCGGCACATGGTCCTAAGATGACAGATATTTGGGGAATGACACCGGAAGCTAATGTATTAAGAAGGAATATATCTGCATAACCACCGAGACTCACTACACCTTCCTGAATTCTAGCTCCGCCGGAATCATTTAAACCCACAACGGGTATCCCAAGTTTCATTGCCATTTTAAGAATTTTTACAATCTTCTCGGCATGAGCTTCGGAAAGCGATCCACCGAATACTGTAAAATCCTGACTGAATACTGCCAACGGACGGCCATCAATTTCTGCAAACCCGGTTACAACACCATCACCCGGATATTTTTGTTTATCTAAGCCAAAATCAGATGCACGATGCTGAACAAATAAATCAAGTTCTTCAAAACTTCCTACATCCACTAACAGCTCGATTCGCTCCCGTGCTGTTAGTTTCCCCCTTTCGTGCTGCTTTTTGATCTTTTCCGGTCCGCCGCCAAGTTTTGCTTCTTCTCTTTTCTTGTTCAGCTCATTGAATTTTTTATGCATAAAATGGCGTTTTGTTGAAATTTAGCAAGTATTATACCACTTATAACAATTATTAAATGGAGATGTTAATTGAACTACTAAAGTTTTCGATCTGGTAAGCAGATTCAATTTCTTTGCGAATAGAGGTAAATTCTTCCGTTTTCGTGCTTCCTGAAATATTATTCAATCTTTGGGGAACTATTTCACCTATAATTTTCCCCGGTTTTTGATGCATTAAAAATATTTGATCCGATAATATTATTGTTTCCGTTACATTTGCCGAGGCTAGCAGAAACGTTAATTTTAACTCTTTTTTGATATCTCTTAACATTGCATATAATTCATCTTTAGTTTCAGTTTCAATGCTTTTGAAAACATCATCCAGCAAAATAATTTTGGGATTTACCGCCAAAGCTCGGCCAAGCGCAGTTCTGAAGCGAAAACCAAGACTTTTTTTATTCGGGACATGATCTTCATATCCGCTCAATCCGACTAAAGAAATTATCTTATTAATATTTTCAACGGGTAGTTTTACATCCCGCATTTGAGAAATGAGTTTAATATTTTCCTTCACATTCAGCCATGGAAAATGAGAAGGCTTTTCAGGCAGGTATGCTATTTTGCCGGAGGGATTCTCATACTTTTTTCCCAACAATAAAACTTCTCCGCCCGAAGGTTTTTCCAATGCAGAAATTATTTTAAGCAAGGTGGTTTTTCCGCTTCCGAACGGAGCTAAAACAGAAATGATTTGACCTTCTTCAGAATCATCAATAGAAAAGTTTATCGATTCCAGAACCAACAGTCTTTCTAAACTAGATCTGTAGTAATATTTTGAAACATTTTCTACTTGAAGTAAAGATGATTTCAACTTATGCAGACTCCCAATAATAATACTTCCGTTGAATAAACTTACCCAGTAATATCAGAATAAAAATCGTAAGCCCGATGATAAACACCGTAGAAAAAAATGCTGCAAGATCTTGATATTGTATTGTTAATCTTATTACCGATCCTAAACCATGTTTGCCCTTAATGTATTCAAAAACGATAAGGACAGTCCAAAGATAAAAATTCAGCTTATAAAGATGATTAAAGAGAGCCGGTTCAATTGATTTCCATACAACGCTCTTTGCAATAAAATTATCAGTAGCTCCTAAAGATTGAACAGCTTCAATATATTCATTCTTTACGAATCTAATTTCTTTTTTGAACTTAATTATTAAAGAAAATAACGCAGCGGTAAAAGCGAAAATAATATCTGTGTATTCAAAGTCAGGAAACCAAAAAATCAGCAGCAAACCTAAAATTATTCCGGGAATATAATTGGAAAACCATTCTAAAGAAGTGATAAAGCTGTAAATGAAATCCCCTTTTGTTAAAGGCACTCTGAAAAGCCAGATTAAGAAATAAGCTAAAACAATCGATATTAGAATAATAGAGAAAGTAGATAGAAAATTAATCCCGAAATTATACACATGCCACAAATCACCAAAAGACAGCATAACAATAGAAGGCTTGGGCAGAACATTATTCACAGGGAAAACAAACTCAAAGAGAATTATCCAAAGCAGGAGATATAGTGACAGAAAATAGTAAATGTTCTTTTTTCTGGATTTTTCAGAGAACAAATTTTTGCCCTAAAATTGATTTACAGCTTCGGGAATATATTTAATGAAAAATAATATAGCAATCGTTCACTACTTAATATTCATTTCAGCAAAAAAAGGATTTTCTTTTTTCTCTGTTCCAAGGGTGCTGTTTTCACCATGCCCCGGATAGATTACAACTTCATTCGGCAAAACAAACAGCTTTTCTTTAATTGAACTCATTAAAGAATTATAGTCTCCTCCCCAAAGATCGGTTCTGCCGATGCTGCCTTTAAACAAAACATCGCCCGTAAAGCAGATTAATTCTTCAGGAAAATACAAACAATACTCCCCTTCGGTGTGACCGGGCGTATGCAAAAATTTAATCTTATCAAAAGGAGGAATTAGTTTTGTTTCTGAATTAATAAATTTATCGGGTAAAGGGGGTGTATTAATGCTCATGCCGAATAATGAAGCCTGAATTTCAGAATTTTCAAGCAATACTTTATCAAATTCCGGAATATAAAATTGGATATTAAAATTTTCTTTAATAAATCCGCAGCCTAATATATGATCGATATGGCAATGAGTATTGATTAGATATTTAAGAACTAACCGGTTGTTTTTGACAAACTCTCCAAGTTCGGTTTCTTCCCGTTTATTACTGCATCCAGGATCAATAACCAGTGCTTCCTTAGAATTCTCATCCCACACAATATATGTGTTTTCCAGAAAGGAATTGAAAGTAAATTTTTTGACCACAAACATTTTTTTCCCATCCGGTGATGAAATCTTCCTATCTCGAAAAATTTTTCTTAATTCTTTTATACAGCTTGCCTGAATAATTCCGGAAGTTTTCTATGCTCTCTTCTATCGAGTCACCCCCGAATTTAAGTAATAGATATTTTGCAATTGACCACGCAAGCATCGATTCGGCTATTACAGCACATGCAGGAACAGCTACAAAATCACTTCTTTCACGCCTCGCATCTACAGCCTTCATTGTTTTCAGATCAACACTTTCAATCGGACTCATTAATGTCGCAATCGGTTTCATTGCTCCGCGGACGATTATAGGCATCCCGGTAGAGATACCCCCTTCGATTCCTCCAGCCCGATTTGTCCGGCGGATTAAAAGTTCTTTATCCATTATAATTTCATCGTGAGATTCGGAGCCGAATTTTTCAGCCGCTTCAAAACCGGTCCCGATCGATACTGCTTTTACAGCATTAATAGACATAATTGACTGGGCTATTTCCGCATCGAGTTTAGTATCGTAATGAACAAAACTTCCCAGTCCTACAGGTACTCCTGTAGCAACGGCGTAAAAAGTCCCGCCGAGAGTATCCCCCTTCTTTTTTGCCTGCTTAATTTTATTTATAATTTTTTCTTCATGATCTTTATCTAGAACCCTGACTTCACTTTTATCAGATTTTTCCGATAAATCCCATCCCTTAAAATTTTTCGGCAGAGAATTACCGAATAAATTTTCACGGAAATTTTCTTTGGGATATACTCCGCCGATACTTTCGACAAAGCTGCCGATCGAGATCCCGAATTCCTCAAGTAATCTCCTGGCTATAGTTCCCGCAGCAACTCTAGCTGCGGTTTCTCTTGCACTTGAGCGCTCAATTGAATTCCTTATATCGTCGAAATTATATTTCGAAATGCCGACTAAATCTGCATGCCCGGGCCGCGGGATAGTGATCTTTTCAACCTTATTATTCTTTTTTTCAGGAGACATTTTTTCTATCCAGTTTTCCCAATCTTTATTCTTTATAAGAAGTGAGATTGGAGACCCAAGTGTTTTTTGAAAACGAACGCCGGAGAGAATTTCCGCCGTATCGGTTTCGATCTGCATTCTCAGCCCTCTTCCGTATCCAGCCTGTCTTCTTTTTAAATGAAAATTAAGATAATCGGTTGTGATGATTAAATTAGAAGGGAATCCTTCAATGATTGTTGTAAGTGCTTTGCCGTGAGATTCTCCGGCTGTAAGGAATCTTATCATTTTTTTTATTTTTTATCGGAAATATAAAGAAACAAAAAGTACAAATCATTTTAACATGCGGAAAATCTTCATAAAAACCGGTTCGGCAGTTTAATAAAGAATTGAAAAGTATAGAAAGAATTTAAAAAAATTAAATTCGCATAAAAGTGAAGGTGTTATTTTAATTGATGGAAGTATAAAAAAATCCGCCTCTTTAGCATGAAGAATAGCAATATCAAAAAGAAATTCGCTTCACTTTTTATGTGAAAACTCTGATTGTAACGGCTCTATTCTTGATATTGAAATTAAATTTTGTATTTTACTGTTAGATTATAAAAAAGTTTTTTTGTTATTAAATTAGCTGCGATTCTGTTTTTCACTTCCTGAAGAAAAAGTAGTGACTCTCTCATATATAAGATCAAGTTAAGCAATTTGCTATAGTCTGATTAAGTTATCAAAGATAATAGTGCAAAAGAAATTCCGGTGGTAAAACAAACGATGCTCCGGATTTTGAAACTTTCTTAGTTTAGATAAGCTTATGAGACGCAAAATATTATTAGACGTTTCTGGTTTATCGGAATGCTTTAAAGGCGATCGGTTTTTTCCCGTCAGCGGCAGAGCACCACTTCATCAAAATGAATTAGAAATTTTGCAATCACATTATATCATTTCAAATCTTAACAGAAGGAGTGTTAAAAATGAAAAAGCTGCAATCTTACCGTGGGGTTAAACTAATATGCTTCATATTCTTTTTTTTATCGCTGGGTGTTTCATCAAATGCTCAATTTACTGACAGCCTGGCATTGTTCGTTGTTGCCGATGGTGTTACCTTAAATGCTGCGGAAAATGAAATATTTACAAGACTTTCGGATATGGGTTTTATAGTGGAGATTGTAGGTCAGAACGACGTAAGTGATGCTTCTGCAGAGGATATGTCTCTTATTTTAATATCAGCTACCGTTAGTTCGGGAACCATTACAACCAATATGCCGGGGCTTAAGGATTTAGCAACACCCGTAATAA
>DAISZW010000012.1:0-34046 GCA_036824595.1 Ignavibacteriaceae bacterium | reverse complement strand
ATAATCTATGTCGCGGCAATCTTGATTTCTTTTATTAATTCACTAATCTCAGGCGGCTTATATGTCCTCGTTGCAATTATTTGGCTGGTTCCGGATAAACGCATCGAAAAAATTTTAACTGAAACAAAGAATTAAAAATTTATTAAAGGAAAGATATGGCAAAAATATTATGGGGCGTTTTAAGCACTGCAAAAATCGGGTGGGAAAAAGTTATTCCGGCTATGCAGAAAGGGGAACATTCCGAAATTCACGCAATTGCATCCCGGGATTATGCAAAAGCAAAAAACATGGCGGAAAAATTAGGAATCTCTAAAGCATACGGTTCCTATGAAGAATTGTTGAACAATAAAGAAATCCAGGCTGTATATATCCCTCTTCCAAACCATCTTCATGTCGAATGGACGCTTAATTCTTTAAAAGCCGGAAAACATGTGCTTTGCGAAAAACCGATAACCATGAATTATAAAGATGCGCTTTATTTACAAAAGGAGATAAAAAAATTTCCGGACTTGAAAGTAATGGAAGCATTTATGTACCGTATGCATCCGCAATGGCAAAAAGTTAAAAAATTAATTGAAGACGGGAGAATTGGAAGGTTAAAAAATATTCATTCAATGTTTTCTTACTATAATGATAATCCGAAAGATATCCGCAATCAGCCGGAAATCGGCGGGGGAGGTCTGCTTGATATCGGCTGCTACTGCATTAATCTTTCCAGGTTTATTTTTAACAGCGAACCGGTTTTTGCTTACGGCAGCATTGAATATGATCCTAAATTAGAAATTGACCGGTTGGTCTCAGGAGTTTTGGATTTTAAATTGAATAATCAGACAGGGGAAAAGGGAACGGCTACATTTACATGCTCTACCCAATTAATGTATAACCAGCTCGCCGAGATTTTCGGAACCGAAGGAAAAATAGTAATCGAAATTCCGTTTACTCCTTTGCCTGACAGATCCTGTAAGATTATACATCATCGCGGCGAGCAAATTACCGAAACTGAATTCGGCGCATGCAACCAATATACGATTCAGGGAGATCAATTTTCACTTGCAATTCTTAACCGGACTGAAATCCCGACATCTTTTGAAGATGCAGTCTCCAATATGAAGGTAATCCAATCTGTATTTGACAGCGCTTCAAAATAACACCTTTCATTGGAATAGAATTATTTTCTTCTCCTTTGCGCAAAATAACTTTCAGCAATAGGAAAGATTTGTAAATTAAATTTCCTTTTTGAGGCAAATTTTTTCCGAGGCTTTCTAATCGATCTGTTCTCTGCTCAGCTTTTTTGATCAACCTGTAGATAAAAAAAATGCTATTCATAAATAAAAAAGGAGTTATGATAATGTCTTTTCTTACCCGCAAAAAAATCATCTTATTTATAACATTTATATTATGCCATGTTTTAAATGCACAGCCGGTCCCAACCCGGTCAGGTATTTCAATCAAGCAGCTTGCCGTAGTTAACGGATCGTCTGTCCGGATTGAGAAAGACCCGGTATCAGGGAATTTATATATTTTAGAAAATAACGGAAACATTAAACGCGTTAATTTTAATGATGACAGCAGCAGCGCGACATTTGAAACGGTATACGAAGAGTCTGATCATGGCGTAAGCTCTTTATTGGGAATAGCTTTTGGGCAGGACGGCGCCTTATATTTAGTTGGGAATGAAACCAACCAGCAAAATACTTTATATGGAACCGGTATTATCGTAAAGGGAGTTCCTTCAACCCCGGGGAGCGAAGAACGAACTTGGTCTGTATTGGCTCAAACCGTGGAATACGCTTACGGCAGAGCATACAATCACAGGATGAGCGGAGTAATAGTTGATCCCGACAGCAATTATATTTACGTAAACAGCGGAGCCCGGACCGATCATGGGGAGGAAAGGGAAGTAGAAGGATTGCGCGAAACAGGTTTAACATCAATTATTTTAAAACTGCCTGCTGATGGAGAAAATATTGAACTTCAGGATGATAGAGAATGGCTACGAATAAACGGATATCTGCTTGCAGAAGGGATAAGGAATGATTTTGATTTTGCCTATTCCGGGAATGGTGATTTATTTTCTGTAGGCAACTCAGGTGATCGTGATGATCCCGAAGAAATGAACTGGATCAGAGAAGGGCATCATTACGGCTTTCCATGGCGGATCGGCGGCAACAGAACTCCTCAGCAGGATACTCCCTACGTTCCGCAGGAAGATCCTTTATTGAATCCGTTTGCCTATGGCGGCGGCCAGGGACAATTATATATTACATTCAGTAATGATCCCGATTATCCCGCTCCGCCGGACAGCATTACTTTTACAGAACCTATCTTAAGTTCGGGACCCGTCGCCGATAAATTCCGTGATACTATTTCTGGAGATGTACAGGATGCAAGCGAACTGGGTGCGATGATCTCAACCTTTACGCCGCATCGTTCGCCTAACGGAATTGTGTCCGATAGGGATTCAATATTAACCGGTGAATTAAAAGGAGGAGCTTTTGTTATCAGCCTAGCTGCCGGAAATACATTTCAGCCGTTTGCCGATACAAGTCAGGACCTGCTGCACGTGAGTTTAACTAAAGAAGGTGATACTGCTTATACTGCTCAGGTTAATAGACTTGTATCCGGGTTTGCGGCTCCGCTTGGTATTGAAATGGTTGGCGATAAACTTTATGTAGTTGAAACGGGCTTATGGTCCCGTCCGCAAGGTAATCCTCCAAAATTATGGGAAATAGATTTATCAGGAGAAACGGTTGGTGTAGAAGTTAACAATTTCATTCCAAAAAAATTTGAGTTATACCAGAATTACCCGAACCCGTTCAATCCGGTTACAAAAATAAAATATTCATTGCCGAAAGAAGTTCCGGTAGAGCTGAAAGTATATTCTATTCTAGGTCGGGAAGCAGCTACACTAGTAAGTTCTACTCAACAGCCGGGTGTTTATGAAATTGATTGGAATGCAGCCGGGTTTGCCAGCGGTTTTTATTTTTATAAAATTAAAGCCGGAGATTTTATATCAGTAAAGAAACTTATTCTGTTAAAATAATTTTAATAAATTTCAAATATATTGTCTGTAAAAAAATAAAGTAAGTAGGGACTTCCAGCAATGAAGATATTGGCTGAAAAAAAAATAAATGAAGCTGCGAGGCTTGAAACATTTTCCGATGCAGTTTTTGCATTCGCCGCAACTTTGCTTGTAGTTGCTTTGGAAGTCCCTGGGACGTTTGACGAACTCTTAACAGAACCGTTATGCTACTTCAATGCACGCCGGAGCAGAAAGAAGAAACTTCTGGTTAGTCCTGTAACAAAAGTTGTAGTTACTTCTTTTTCAATCTCCGGTTTTCCCTTTCCGTAGTAATTTGCATCAACAAAATTTGAATCTTTAATAACCTGCCTAATGTTTTCATGGCTATTTTCTTTAATGTTTTGGTATTTGAAATTTTTTTGTTTGATGATTGTTTATTGATCATTGAAAATTATTTGTTTTTTGTTATTTGTAATTGTTAGTCTGAAATGTCATACTGGGGGAGCAAAGCGACCGAAGAATCTAATTACCGTTAGACGAAAAAAGATTCTTCGCTTCGCTCAGAATGACGGTCTTTTGAGTATTGAAATTTGAATATTGAAAATTATTTGTTATTTGTTTTTTGAATATTGTTGTTTTAACAGATCCAGCTTATAACAAATTTGATTATTGGTTATTGTCTATTGAATATTATTTGTCATTTGTTTTTTGAACATTGTTATTTCTTAAATCTGTATGTAAAATAAAATTTCTATAACCTCTATCCCATTTATTAAAATCAATTACCTATCTTTGCATCAAAAAAAAATGTTATATGCATTTTAGAGAACATTTAAAAGATACTTTAGTTTTATCTTATCCCGTAATTATTGGACAGCTTGGATTTATAATGATGGGTGTAGTAGACAGCCTTATGGTTGGAGAGATAGGACCGGTTCCACTGGCTGCAGCTTCGCTTGCGAACAGTATTGTAATTTTAATATTCATAATCGGGATCGGGGTTGCTTATGCCGTTACGCCTTTAGTAGCAATTGAAGTAGGAGCTGAAAAATTTTCCGAATCTAAAATAATTTTCCGTCATGCAATATTAATTTCCGTAATCTTATCAATTCTTTTTGCATCCATAATATTTATTTGCGCCGAGCTGCTGAAGTATTTTAACCAGCCTTTAGAAGTGGCTGCCGAAGCTGAATCTTATACAAGGATAGTCGGTATTTCAATTATTCCTGCATTATGGTTTCAGACCTGCAAACAATTTATAGAAGGATTCTCGTTTGTCCGTCCGGCTATGATCATAACTCTCTTAGCGAATCTCGTAAACGCTGCAGGCAACTGGATATTTATTTTTGGGAATTTAGGCATGCCTGCCTTCGGTTTAGACGGCGCCGGTTTTGCAACATTGGGGTCAAGAATATTTATGGCCGCCGCTTTAACAATTTATATAATGAAATCACAAGTATTTCGAAACTACGAAATTAGTTTTTCCATTAAGGACATAAGATATACAATGATTGCCAAAATTTTAAGGATAGGACTGCCTAGCGGATTCCAGTATTTTTTTGAAGTCGGGGCATTTTCATTTGCAGTTATTATGATCGGCTGGCTGGGCACAAAACCACTTGCAGCTCATCAAATTGCAATAAACCTTGCATCAATTTCATTTATGGCCGCACTTGGGATTTCTAATGCAGGAGGTATAAGAGTAGGAAATGCAGTCGGCAGGCAGGATGTAATTGAAACAAGGAAATCAGGATTTTCCGCTGTTATATTGGGCGCTTTACTAATGTCGGCTGCAGGAATTATTTTTATTATTTTCAGAAAAGAACTTCCGGAATTTTATATCGATGATGAATCGGTAATATCGATAGCCTCTTCATTATTAATTATAGCTGCCTTATTTCAAATTTCCGATGGTGTCCAGGCTGTTGGAATTGGAATCTGCAGAGGACTTACCGACGTTAGGATCCCTACTTTAATTACATTTGTGGCTTACTGGATTCTCGCTCTCCCAATCGGATATTTATTCGGATTTGTTTTTAAACTAGGAGTTCAAGGTGTTTGGCTAGGATTCCTTGTGGGTTTGACTGCATCAGCATCAATGCTGACCTTAAGATTTAATGTGAAAAGCAAACAGAGAATTAATTTTTAAATCATATTTTACTTTAAGTACTGATTAAAATAATCGGTGATTTTTTGATATAAATGATAGTTGTCTATGCCGACCACCCCATGTTCTTCTCCCGGGTACGGGAAATAATCTAAAGGTATCCCAAGCTCCGCTGCTTTTTTTACAAACAATAAAGAGTTCTGCCAAAGTACAGTGGGATCTGAAGTAACATGAACCATTAATAACTTTCCTTTTAAATCGTCAACATAATTTAGCAAACTGGATTTATCATAACCGCCCGGGTTTGATTCCGGAGTATCCATATATCGTTCCGTGTACATCACCTCATAGTATCTCCAGTCGGTAACTGTTCCGCCTGATACACCGGCTTCGAATAAATCGGGAGTTCTTGTCATTAACGATGTTGTCATGAATCCTCCATAGCTCCAGCCGTAGACTCCGAATTTTCCAGTATCTGCGAAAGAAAGACTTTTCAAATATTCTACTCCATGCTTTTGATCTTCAATTTCACAATCGCCCAATCTTCTGAAAATACTTTGTTCGAATTCCAAACCTCTGAAAGCCGATCCCCGGTTGTCCAGGCTGAATACAATATATCCTTCCGCAGCCATATAATTCATCCATAAGCTTCCTCCGCCAAGCCATGTATTAGTAACAAGCTGATCATGAGGTCCACCATAAACATAGACAATTACGGGGTATTTTTTAGATGAATCAAATTTAACCGGCAGCGTCATTCTGCAGTAAAGATCATAAGCAGGTCCCTTAAGTGTGAATATTTTTGTTTCTCCTGTCTTATAACCTGCCAGCGGATTCTTTGAAGAGAATATTATTTTTTCCTTGCCTGAATTGCTTAATAAAGATGCTTTATAAGGGACATCAACACTGCTGAATTCATCTAAAAAATAATTACCCTCACTATTCTGGATAACAGAATGAGTCCCTGGCCCACTAGTAATCTTTTTTAATTTCAATGAGTTTATATTCAATTGATAAAAATGCCTTTCTATGGGTGATTCCTTGGTTGAAATAAAGAAAATATTTTCTCCTTTGTCATCAAAACCTTTAAAGTCGGTCACTTCCCATTCGCCTTTTGTTAATTGTTTAATAAGTTCTCCGCCGGTTTTATATAAATAAAGATGATTCCATCCGTCTCTTTCAGAAAACCAGATAAATTTTTCGGGATCATTTTCAATGAAAATCGGTCCGTGTTCCGGTTCAACATATTGATCATCCTTTTCTTCAAACAATACTTTCACTTGATTTCCGCTTGATGCATCGTATTGAATTAATTTCAGATGGTTCTGATCCCGGTTAAGATGGGCAATGTAGATAAATTTTTCATCGGGGCTCCATGAAACATTTGTGAGGTATTGGTCATTTGGTTCTCCTGTTTTTAGCCATGTTATCTGTTTTGTATGAATATCGAATATTCCGACGGAAACTTGATGACTTTGCATTCCCGCCATCGGATATTTTATCATTTTTAGTTTAGCAGGTCTGAAAGAGATATCAACATGCGGGTAATCAGTGACCATTGTTTCATCCATCCTGTAAAATGCAAGGAAATTTCCTTTCGGAGACCAGAATGTTCCCTTTGTAATTCCGAATTCATTTCTGTGAACCGACTGGCCGTTTACTATACCCTTATTTTCATCTTTTGTAATTTGAATCTGCTCATTATTTATTGCAGCAAACAGGTTGTTTTCAATTGTATATGCCGCGTTGTTCTGCACGGACAAATCAATATTAATCCCGCTTTCGTTAACTTCAGTTAAAAGATAAATTTTATTCTGCTGCAGTTCATACTTTAATAAAATATTTCCGTTCCAAAATTTAAATGAATTCTGATCGATCCATTTTATTTCAGGTAATTGAGGTAATGAACTCATTTTAATTTCACTAAGCAATTGATTTATCTGAGATAATGCAATAGTCTTTGCAGCCCCATTTTCTGCCGATTTAATAAACAATGTATCATTCATCTGATAGGAGAATGAATTACTTTTGCCGATCCATTGCAGCTGTACTAATGTTTCCGGCGAAAATTTCAGAGGATCTAAAATGATATCTTTGAGTGCAAGACTTTTCTGCTGAGAGATTCCTGAATTAATTATTAATAAGGATGATATCAGAACCAGCAAAATGTTTTTTAAAGTGATCTCCTTTTCCATGCTTCCTCTATTTCTTCTCCGAAATAATTTTAGTGATTAACTTTTTTTCAATTGTCTCAAAATAATTATTATTTATTTTAAGGTTTTGGTGCTTATATCTCCAAATTTCGTTGGAGTTTTGCTTTTGCGGCTTGAAGGAATTCTCATTTGAAAATTTATCCGAACCTGCCAAAACATAGAAAGGTTTCTTATAATATCTGCAGATTATAGCAGCGGCCCGGCTTCCTATTTTATTAACCGCATCTCCATTTTTAAGAATGGAATCCGTTCCAATAATAACCGCGTCTGTTTTGCTGATATAACCTGAAATGCTGAAGTCAGTGATGAATGTAACTTTTATCCCTTCTTTCAGCAGAGATTTGGCGATCTCGCGTCCTTCATTCATCGGCCTGGATTCTGAAATAATTACATGCATGTTTTTATTTTCGAGGTGCCATATTTTTATCACTTCTAAAACTGTCCGGCTGTTTGAAATAGTAAGCACTGTATTTTTATTCTTGAGCAGACGTTTTAAATTTTCATAAATTTTTTTGTACTTAGTATCAGTTTCCTCCTTGTGATTTTTTAAAAAAAGTTTAAGCTTATTATCTTCGCCGGGCTTGATTACTTTTTGCAGGTCTCTCAAATAATTATTCATCGCTTGAAATGAGGATTGATTCTTTTTTGCATTCAGAATAGCTTTTTCTATAACTGCCGGTTTACCAATATTTTTTTCTATAAATCTATTCAGCTGGGAAACCAAATCCATAGAACCGGATGTTCTGTTTTTATGTAGTTCCTTATGTAATTTGATTTTTCTGCTCAAGCAATCCACTTTCTAAAAATTATGCGCTTCTAAAATAGAAAATTGATGTTAAACCTGCCTAAAACTCATTTCAAAAAAAATTTTATTAATATCCGGCATCGTTAAAGGTTATATAATTTTCATATTGGTATTTACAAGCATAAGGTTTAATTTAGCAGAAATTCAGAGAGAATCTTATATAAACTATCTGTTAATCAAGATGAAAATTAAAACTTTAATATTGTTTTTGTTAATGTTAGTACCGGTTTCATATTCACTAAATCAGACTGATTCTTCTGAATATATTCCCGTTGAAAAATTTGATCCGGCTAGAGATCCTGAAAAAGATCTCCTTGATGCCGTTAAAGAAGCGAAAAGAACTAATAAAAGAATACTGCTGGATATTGGAGGAGACTGGTGCATATGGTGTCATTACCTGGATAAATTTTTTGAAGAGAATAAAGATGTATCTGAATTTATGCATAAAAATTATGTAGTCGTAAAAGTTAATTACAGCAAAGAAAATGAAAACAAAGAGTTCTTTGCGAAATTTCCGGAAGTTGACGGCTACCCCCACTTTTTTGTTCTGGATAAAAACGGAAAGCTGCTTCATTCTCAAAGCACAGGAGAACTTGAAAAGGGAAGAGGGCATGACAGGGAAAAAGTGTTTAGTTTTTTAAAGAAGTGGGCACCAAAAACATAGCTGCAAATTCAAATTCTCACTTAAATCCTTACCATCCCATTCTTTCCCGCAGTGAAGTAATATGCGCAGTATGATGCTTTCCGTGCCAGGCATACAAGCTTAGCGTTCTTTCCAGGCTAACCAATCCTTGTTCAGGATGATTAAAATTTCTTTTAAAATCATTTTCTTTTAATGACCTTAGCAAAAGCACCCAACGTTTATGAAGCATTTCCAGCAATGTTAACGAAACTTCAACCGGAGTATTTTCCGAATCATAAAGTTCAGCCCACTTCTTCTGGGAATAAGGTTTTATTGTCGGCTCATCTTCGGTTAAAGCTAATTTGAAGCGGATGTAGCTGTTTAGATGGCTGTCGGGAATATGATGAACTACTTGTTTAATTGTCCATCCTTCAGGCCTGTATGGTGTATTAAGCTGTTCCGGTGTTAAGCCGCTTACTGCCGCCTTCAGCTTTTCAGGAGTTTCTTCTATTTCGTCTATGAGTTTTTGCCGCTCAGCTTCATTTAATGGTCCATTGAATTTAAAGCGACCGATAGGATAACGCAAATCCATTTTTCCTCCTAATGTTGAAAAAGTTTTAAGTCAAACGAAGAATCAGTTAATCAGCCATTATAAGTTCTGTACGATCTTCTTTAATCAGGTCTTTAATATCAAATGTGGATTCAACCGGTCTAGGTGTTTTCAGGCCGTAGTTCGTCAGATGCGAGTACAATTCTTTTTTACTGCCGTAATTCTTTAAATAAAAAGCGCGCACCTTATTCCGGTTCTTCACGAGCCAGTTTAATGTTATTTTCATTTTCTCTAGATCTCTCTCATCCGGGGGATTATCAAATTTGATAGTATTTTCAAAAAAGTCATCAATTGCAGTTTCAAATTCATCTTCTTCCTTCAGAGCATGCCTCTTAATATAAATTTTACCTTCAATCATTAATATGTAATCTTTCCGGAAACCGTCATTTACTTCAAATAAGACTTTTGCCGAATTTACCGGTTCCGCAAGAAGGGAGGATTTATGAGTCTGGGAAAGGATAATATCGATCAACGATTTTACTTCTGCGGCTTTTTCATATTTCTGCTTGTCGGAATAATCCTTCATCTTGTTTATCAGCCTGTTTAAAGCATATTGGTTTTTACCGTATAAAAACTGATAAACTTTTTCAAGTTCTTCTGAATAAACCTGTTTGTCTTTATTTAAGCAGGGAGCAGTGCATCTTTCAATCTCAGCTAAAAAACAACCACGGCCTTTGGAGAATTCTTCGTCTGCGCATTCGCGGAGAGAAAAAGTGCGTGTTGCCATCTCCCATAATTCTAAAGCTTTCTTTTTGGTTACGAATAATCCGAAGTAATCATTTCCGTCAAAATCAAAATAATTGCTTACTTCTAAAGTCGGGAATTGATGAGTTGTTGTGATTTTTAAAAAGTAGCTGTTTCCGTATTGTTTCAGCAGAACATTATGCTTAGGATTTAAAAACTTTATTTCTTCTGCTTCTAAAAGAAGCGCCGTTAATTCGGAATTTGTAATTTCAATTTTTAAATGAGCGGCTTGTTTTACAATTTTTTTTGCTTTCCTAGGCGCTGTTACAGAAAGGTAAGATCTGATTCTTTCTTTAAGAGATTTTGCCTTTCCTATATAAATTATTTCTTTTCTTGAATTAAGGAAATAATAAACGCCCGGTGCATCCGGCAGTCCGGCAATATCTTTGCCGAGTTGTTTTCCTATTATCAGGCTTCTATCTTCTTTAACTTGCGGAATAAACTGGAAATTAATTAATTCGCCTACAGTTTTGATTTTTTGTTTTTTGATTAATTGTTTGATCATTTTTAATAAGATCAGCGCCGTGACTTCCGCATCCGGCAGGGCTCTGTGCGGGCATTTATTTTTTAACCTTAGATGCCTCCCGACGGATCTCAGCGAGCAGCTTCTCAGCATCGGATATAATCTTTTTGCCAGACGGAGAGTACATAAAGAAGCCCCCGGTTGATTCGCTGAAAAATCGGAAAGATACGTGCCGCTGAATGCCAGTTCCCGTCTTAAAAAACTTTTATCAAATGAAATATTGTGAGCGGTTAAAACCGAGCTGGAAATGAATCTGCATATTTCTCCCGCTGCTTCTTCGAAAAACGGAGCATTATAAACATCATCATTTGAAATCCCGGTGAAATGAGTGATGTAAACCGGGATTGCTCTTTTAGGATTTATCAGTGAATGGTAAGTTTCTGTTATCTTTAGATTGCTTATTTTAACTATCCCGATTTCAATAATATTATTATACCGGGGAGATACTCCCGTTGTCTCGACATCAAAGACGCAAAATTCAGCTTCCGTTAAAGGTAAATCGAAAATGCTGAGATCATTCATCTTTTGTTTATCTCCCTTTTCTTAAACCTGAAATTTTTCATTTACTGCATTTATAAATATATTTCATTTTTATTTTATATAGAATATGGCTTCATTAAATATACTTTTTATCGGAGATATAATCGGCAAGCCGGGTCTGGATTTAGTTCAAACCTGGCTGCCAAGCTTAATCCAAAAATATAAAAGTGACTTTGTAATTGCCAACGGAGAAAATGTTTCCGACGGAAAAGGATGCACCGACAAAGAAGGAAAAATTCTCTTCGGACTCGGAGTTCATGTAATTACCGGCGGCAATCATACATGGGATAAACATCAATCGCAGGATTATCTTAAGAATGAGCCGCGTTCTTTGAGGCCTTTGAATTATCCTAAAGGAACATACGGTAACGGTTATGTAATTTCCGAAACAAAACTTGGGAAGGTTGCTGTATTGAACCTGCAGGGGAGAACATTTATGGCTGCTATAGATTGTCCTTTCAGAAGTTCCGATTGGGTTTTGCCGAAGATTAAAAATGAAACAAATATTATCATCGTTGATTTCCATGCCGAGGCTACTGCGGAAAAAAATGCTTTGATTCAGTACCTCGACGGAAAGGTCAGTGCGGTGATCGGCAGCCATACACATATACAGACTGCGGACGAAAGAATATTTCCTCAAGGCACAGGATATATTACCGACGTGGGAATGACCGGGCCGTACGATTCAGTAATCGGAATGAAAACAGTGGCGGCGGTAAACCGGTTTGTCTACCAGACTCCCCAGAAATACGAAACAGCTGCAGATGACAATCACCTCTCCGGCGTATTTTTAAAAGTGGATAAGGATTCAGGAAAAACAATTGAGATTGAAAGAATTTTATTCCCCGAATTCGTTAAAAAAGTATAAGCCCCATGTTAAATTTTCCTCTGCCAAGGATTGACAAAGATGAAGAGTTAAGAAATCTTCTTCTTCCTTACTGCAGGTTTAAAAAAGGTTCAATTTGGTCAGATCCCAAAGGGCTGCATAAAATCGGCTGCATAGATGCAGTCGATGATTCTTCAATAAAAAAAATATTTTTAAAAGAAAAAGCAGCTTTGGCAATACAGGACCCTCCGTATAACTTTGTGGCATTTAAAGAATTAAACCTGAAAAAGTTTATAGAATGGTGCAAAAGCTGGATCGGAAATACATTTGCTTCTCTTGCGGAAAACTCTTCGCTTTATATTTGGCTGGGAGCCGACCAATCGAATCACTTTGAACCCTTTGCCGAATTTATACACATGATGAAATCTTCAGGTTTTAAATCGCGCAGCTTTATTACCATGAGAAATCAAAGAGGATACGGCACGCAAAAAAAGTGGATGTCGGTAAGACAGGAGCTGCTCTTCTATATTAAGGGAAATCCGTATTTCAATATTAATTCCGAATACACCGAGATACCAAAAATTTTAAAAGGCTATTATAAAAAAATAAACGGCAGAGTTACGGAAAATCTTGAAAGAAGCAGATCAAATAACTTAAGAGCGGGCAATGTGTGGATTGATATACAGCAGGTTTTTTATAGACTGGAGGAAAATGTTAACGGCTGCTATGCCCAGAAGCCTCTTAAAGCAATTGACAGAATAATAAATGCCAGCAGCAAAAAGGAAGATATTGTTATTGATTTTTTTTCTCATTCGGGTACAACTTTGTTGTCATGTGAAATGAATGAAAGAAAATGCTATACATCGGACCTGGATCCGGTATTCTGCGAAATAACTTTGAGGAGACTTGAAAATTACCGCAAACATAAAAAGACAGGCTGGCAGAATTCCAATCCTTTTGCCGATGAAATTATGAAAGATAAAAAGTTGAGAAATTATCTAAATAAAAAAATTCGTTCGGATAAGAAAGAATTTAAAATAGGTCTCAATTGAATACCCAATTCTCATCTGCATAGAGGAGCTTATGATATTAATTGAAGGCAAGAAGGTTGCCGAATCTATACGGTTAGAGCTGAAAGAAAAAATATCTGAATTAATTAAATCCGGGAAAAATGTTCCCGGACTTGTTACAATATTAGTTGGGGATAATCCTGCTTCGCATATATATGTTAATAATAAAGTGAAAGCCTGCGAAGAAATTGGTATGCGGACAAAGAAAGAGGTGCTGAGTGCTTCAATAAGTGAAAAAGAACTTCTTAGTCTAATCAGATCCTACAACGAAAATGGTGATTTCCATGGCATTCTGGTGCAAATGCCTCTCCCGAAAAATTTCAGCGAGGAGAGAGTAATAGAAGCCATTGAACCGGCGAAGGATGTTGACGGGCTGCATCCTGTGAATGTCGGAAACCTTGTGATTGGCAAAGAGACATTTGTTTCCTGTACTCCGGGCGGAGTTCAGGAATTATTAATAAGATATAATATTGAAACCGCCGGAAAGCATGTTGTGGTAGTCGGCAGAAGTAATCTTGTAGGAAAACCTTTTGCAAATTTAATGTTTCAAAAGAAACAGAATGCAAATTCGATTGTAACAGTTTGTCACTCGGCAGCCAAAGATATTTCTGTTTTTACAAAACAAGCCGATATTTTAGTTGCGGCAATGGGAAGTCCAAGATTTATTAAAGCAGATATGGTTAAAGAAGGTGCCGCAGTAATTGATGTCGGAATAAACAGAATTGAGGATAAAACACATCCGAAGGGGACAAGGATCGTTGGTGATGTGGATTTTGATGAAGTATCAAAAAAAGCTTCATATATTACACCGGTTCCGGGCGGAGTCGGGCCGATGACAATTGCAATGCTGCTCAAGAATACATTTAAAGCATATATGCAGTTAAATAATAAAAATTAATGATCATGAAAATCATTTTATGGCGAAAATGTCAAGTAGAGCTGTCATTCCTTTAGAAAGGATTGAACAAAAAATTTTCTTGGTAAGAAATCAAAAAGTAATGCTGAGCACTCATTTAGCGGTTTTGTATAATGTGGAGGTCAGAGCCTTTGTTCAGGCAGTTAAGCGGAATCTTGACCGCTTTCCAAAGGATTTTATGTTTCAATTATCAAGAACTGAATTTGAAAACTTGAAATCACAAATTGTGATTTCAAGCTGGGGCGGTGCCAGGCGTTCGCAGCCGTATGCTTTTACCGAACAAGGAGTGGCAATGCTTTCTACTGTTCTAAAAAGTAAAAAAGCAGTTAAAGTAAATATTCAAATTATGCGCGCTTTTGTTAAACTCAGGGAAATAATTTCAACGCATAAAGAGCTTGCACAAAAATTAAAAGAGCTGGAATTAAAAATTGATTCGCATGACCAGCAGATACAAACAATTTTTGAAGTTATAAACCGGCTTATTGAACCCCCGGAAAAAACTAAAAGGAAGATAGGCTTTTAACTGAGATAGGAAAATGGATAAGGTAAATTTGACCAACTATATTTCGGAGGATTCAATATTTAAAATATTAAAAGATTTTAATGCCCAATTTAATCCTGAAAAGATGCATAGGATAAAATTATCAAAGGAAGAATTGGCAAAAAAAATTGATCACACATTGTTAAAACCGGATGCTACAACGGAAGAAATAAAAAAATTGTGCGACGAAGCCGGCGAATTCAAATTTGCTTCGGTATGCTGTAATCCATGTTTTGTTTCGTTGTGTAAAGAATTACTTAAGGATGAAGTGAAAGTCTGCTCCGTTGTCGGTTTTCCGCTCGGAGCATCGACTACTATGGTGAAAAGATATGAGGCTGCTCAAGCTATATCGCTGGGAGCGGAGGAAATCGATATGGTATTGAATATCGGCATGTTAAAAGAAAAAAATTTTAGTTATGTTTTTGAGGATATAGTTTCAGTTGCAGACGAAGCAAGAAAAGCCGGAGCAGTCTGCAAAGTTATCCTGGAAAATTGTTTATTGAGCGATGAAGAGAAAATTGCCGCATGTCTGATAAGCCTGGAAGCCGGGGCAAATTTTGTAAAGACTTCGACAGGCTTCAGCAAGAGCGGTGCAGCAGTCAGAGATGTTGCATTAATGAAATTTACGGCTGGTGATAAATTGAAAATCAAAGCAGCAGGGGGAATTAGAACAAGAGAAGATGCGGAATTAATGATTGCAGCCGGAGCAGACAGAATCGGTGCAAGTGCAAGCGTTAAAATAATTAATTCGCAGAGATGAGCCGTCGGCTCATCTCATATCAGGATTGGAATAAATTAAAGCAAGAGATGAGTCAACGACTCATCTCTACGGAAAATATTTAAATGAATACCTATGGTTTTGGATATAATAATTAAAAAAACAGATGACGGCTTTACTGCGGAAATTCCTTCATTAAGCGGGTGTGAAAGCTGGGCCCACGATGAAGATACCGTAATGGACAAAATCCTGGAGCTTGCAGAATTTTATTTGAAAACAAACAGGAAGAAATTCAAAATAGATAAAGCCCGGCGGATAAACAATAAATCAGTATATAAATTGGTATTTAATAAAAGTGAAATCCTTTAAATCCGAAAAAAGACAGGAAAAGATTATTTCGGTTATTAAAGCGCGTCAATTTTCATTAAAAGTTGTTTTGGAAAATATTCATAATCCCCATAATGTCAGCGCAATTTTCAGAACTTGCGATGCTGCAGGTATACCGGCCGTTTCATTAATTTATAACAAAGAATCTTTTCCTAAGATTGGGAAAAAAAGCTCTGCCTCGGCTTTTAAATGGGTTGAAAAAGAAAAGTTCAAATCCATTAAAGAGTGCTACGATGATCTTCATGAAAATGGATTTGAAATTTATGCCTCCTCAATTTCAGAAGATTCAATTAATCTCTTTAATCTCGATTTGACAAAGAAAATCGCTTTTGTTTTTGGAAATGAACACAGAGGGGTTTCTGAAGAAGCTGAAAAACTAGCCGATAAAAAATTTTTGATCCCCATGTTCGGCATGGTTCAAAGCCTGAATGTTTCGGTTGCAGCAGGCATCGTATTGTTCGAAGCATTCAGACAAAGAAAGGAATCAGGTCTGTATGGCATCAATAATCCGGAATCTGAAGAAATTATCAGAATGATAGAAAAATGGAACAAAAAGTAGAAAATTAATTACTGCATAAAGTAATGACTCGGGAATTCAATAACATTAATCATGTAAACGGTGAATTAAAACTTCCCGGTGATAAATCAATTTCCCACCGCGCCGTAATGTTTTCTTCATTAGCTGCGGGTAAATCTGTTATTCAAAATCTTTCCGAGGGAGAAGATGTCCTGTCAACGCAGAAATGCTTCAGACAAATGGGAATAGAGATAGAGAAAAAATCTGACTGCGTTGAAATTGAAGGTAAAGGCTTCAAAGGACTCGAAAGACCTTCCGGCCCATTGGATGCCGGTAATTCCGGCACAACAACCCGATTGATCAGCGGAATTTTGGCTGCACAGGATTTTGAATCTGAAATAATCGGCGATGAATCTCTTTCAATAAGACCGATGAAAAGAATAATTTCTCCCTTAACATTGATGGGTGCCAAAATTGAAGGAACTGAAAAATTCACACTGCCGCTGAAAATATTTCCGGCAAAGAAACTAAAAGCAATAAATTATGAATTGCCGATTGCAAGCGCGCAGATAAAGAGTGCTGTGCTGCTGGCCGGACTTCACTCCGATGAAATTACTACAGTGATAGAGAATATTCCTTCCAGAAATCATACTGAAAAAATGCTGAACTTAAAGCATGAATTAAAAGATTCAAAAAATGTTATCTATGTTTCGCGGAAAAATTATCCTTGCCCGAGAGAATATTTTGTGCCTGGAGATATCTCCACTGCATCTTTTTTTATAGTCTTAGCTTTACTTACTAAAAATTCTTTTTTAAAAATAAAAGATGTGACTTTAAATGAAACTCGTTCCGGTATTTTAAAAGTTTTAATGGAAATGGGTGCTAACATAAAAATAGAAAATCAGAAGGAAAATTCGGGAGAACTTTATGGTGATATAATTATTCGCGGCAGCAGTCTGCATAATGTAGAGATTCAAAAGGAAATTATCCCGAATATTATAGATGAGATTCCAATACTGTCCGTTGCAGGAATTTTTGCAGAGGGAGATTTCAAAATTCACAATGCATCGGAGCTTAGAGGAAAAGAGACAGACAGGATTAAAGCCGTTTGTTATAATTTAAGGTTATTAGGAATTCGCGCTGAAGAATATGACGACGGCTTTTTTATTTCGGGAAAAGCCGGAAAAGATAAAGTAACTTTTGAAAGTTTCGGGGACCACCGGATTGCTATGGCCTTCTCTATACTTTCTCTTTTATTAAAACAGGGAGGGACAGTTAATAATTTCAGATGCGTTAATATTTCAAATCCGCAGTTTTTAAATCAATTAAAACAAATAACAAATTGATCTTAACCTTTTTTCATTAATGCCAGGCTAAACGGAAATACTTCCACCGACATGATTCCGGCTTTTACAGCAGGATCATCATTGGCAATCCCCACAGCTTCTTCATACGAATCAGCTTCATAAACAACAATTCCGAAAGTTTTTTCATTCTCAACATCTGTTCTTCCTGCAACTACTAATTTACCTTCAGCAAGCATCTCCTGAAGATGTTGAAAATGAACGTGTATTGTCTGCTTATCCTTTTCACTCCAATCAGCATCATCAAAATAGCCGGGTGTCAGCTTCAAAATGTAAATAAATATTTTGTCTTGCTGCTGTTCCCGGGCAAAAACGTTAATGGAGCTGATTAAAAGGAAAGAAATGAGTAAGATTTTCATTATTAATTCTTAAAAGAGTTTTTAGAAAAAGATGAAGTTTAAAGTTATGTTTAAGGCCGGAATACTCTTGAAAAATAAAAAAACAGACAACGGCCTCGGCTTCCTTACATCATTATTATCTGATGCTCAAATTTGTTTATCGACAATTCATCAAAAATTTGTTTAATGAATCCCATCCCGTATTTATGCGCAAAATAAATAAAATTAAACTCTCTCTCCTGCAGATTTGAGTTCGGATATAAAATATTTGAGACTTTATCTATCTGCCTCAATGTTATTTCATGCTTCTTTTTCTCTGCCTCAAGGGATTTTTCTTTTAAAGCATTAAGATCATTTAGAATTTTTTGTTTATACCGTGTGCTGCCGTCGCTAATTGTTTTATCGATTTCAAAAAGTTTTTCTTTAAGCTGATCAAGTATTAACTCAATATTATTCATTGCGTCGGTGAAAAGATCATTCAGGGAATTTTTCGATATTGATTCTATTATTCTCCGTTTTAAAGTTTCCGAATCTACAAACACATCGCGGATATCCAGACCGAATTTGTCCATTATAGAATTAATATTTTTTTCCAATATTGTAGCTGATGATCGCGGATAAAAAATCGGCGGCGGAATCTGGTAAATGTTATAAAGAGGAAGCGCCTGGGCAAGATAAGAAATTTCGCTGGGACCAGCGATGTAAAAGCCGGTAGGGAATAAATAATCCTGGCAGACCGGCCGCAAAAGAACATTTGGACTGAAGTTATAAGGTTCTTTCTCTGCAAGTTCAAGCAGCTCTTCGCGGGTGAATTTTTTTCTCTTTCCTTTCAGCCTGTACTCATTTTCAATAGGTTCGATCAGGTATCTTCCACCGTCAAAATTATAAAACAAATTTATCGGACGGACTTTTACCTGAGCATGATAGAGTTCTTCAAGCTTTGCGCTTACATAAACCAGTTTTTCCGTGTGCTGCCGGAAATCGGAAATTTCTTTTTTAAATACCGGCTTAAGAATGTTTTTAACATTTGTATCCTGAGGATCAAAAAGTATAAGTCCGTATTCATCAAAAAGCCAGAAAAGAAGTTCTGCAAAAGCCTGCTTAAATGTTTTATCCCTGCTGAAAGAAGATCTCAGTTTCTCCATTAATGGCTGTTTAAATTCAGTATCTCTTAAAACTTTATCCAATTCATCAAAGAAAATATTAATTGAACCGGAAAGTTTTAAATATCCGATGCTTCCTGCATTCTCTTCAGGCACAGCTTCATCCGAATAAACAATTTTTTTAATATCATTATTGCCGTTAAGCAGATTTATTGAACGGACTTCCTCAAAATCATGATCATCAGCTTCGAGCCAGAAAACCGGGACAAACTGGTATTCATCGTATCTCTCATTTAAATGGCTGCAAAGCTTCAAAGCCGTTATTGTTTTATAAAATGTATAAAGAGGGCCGCCGAGAATTCCAAGCTGCTGACCTGTTACAATGGCCAAAGTTTTTTTATCTTTTAAAAGTGAGATGTTCTTCTGCGTTTTGAGCGATATTTCCTTACCTTTATACTGTCCGGAAATAATGCCGTAGATTTCATTTCTTAAGTCGAACTGCTCGGAGATATTCTTGAATTTCTGAAGGAAATCTTCTTTATTCCGGAAGTTGGAGCTGTAAAAGTCCTTTACGTTATCAAACTTATAAAGATAATCCAGAAAAAGTTTATTGTGCCCCGGTATATCATTAAAGTTAATAAACATTACCTCTCCTCTTATTAAAAAGTTGATATTTAACCTGAGTATAAATGCATCGGCGGAAGAAAAATGAAGTACGTATGAAAAGTAAGAAAAAGTAAGAAAGCTAACAAATTACCAAGATTTAGAGCATACATTCTTTCGTAAGATAGTCCGTTTACTTATTTTAATAAAATATAAATCTGAAGCGTTTGGAAATAAACATTATAAAATATTTCAGTGCCGGAAGAATTCTAAATATAATAAAGATATTTGTTTCTTTTATATTTTCCCGTTTATTGAACAAGCCTGTTGTATGGGGTATGCCGCTTTCTTTTTCAATTGAACCCACAAATTACTGCAACTTACGCTGCCCGGAGTGTCCTTCAGGTTTGGGAACGCTTACACGCCCGCTGGGATTTCTTGATATTCATAATTTCAAAAATTTTATCGATCAAATCCATAAAAACAGCTTTTATGTTCAGCTGTATTTTCAGGGAGAACCTTTTCTCAATAAAGATCTCATTGAAATGATCCGTTATGCGCAGAGTAAAAATATTTATGTTTCTATCAGCACTAACGGGCATTTTATTTCCGAAAGGAATATTGATGAGTTATTTAATAACGCACCGGATAAAATTATTTTTTCACTCGATGGTCTTGATGAGAAATCTTATCAATCCTACAGAATCGGCGGAAGCTTTGCCAAAGCGGATAAGGCATTGAAGCTTCTTGTTCATACAAAAGCACAAAGAAATCACGGCAGTAAAATTCCTTTTATTGAACTGCAGTTCCTTGTAATGAAGCAGAATGAGCACTTAGTTAATGAAGTAATTGAATACGGAGAAAAATTAGGCATAGATAAAATTACATTAAAGACAATGCAGATTACTTCTTATGAAAATGCGCTGAATTTTCTTCCAAAAAAGGAAGGCTACAGAAGATATAAAATCGGAGAAAACGGATATAAAATAAAAAACAGGCTGAATAATCATTGCTTTTTGCTCTGGAAAACTTCAGTTGTTACATGGGACGGAAAAGTTGTACCGTGCTGCTTTGATAAAGATGCCGAGTATGAGTTCGGGAATGTTTTTGAAAAAAAATTTTCCGATATCTGGAAATCTGAAGGCTATCAGGAATTCAGGAAAAAAATATTATCCGGCAGAAAAAATGTAGATATTTGTACAAACTGTACTTCGGGACTTAAAATGAATATTTCTTCAACAGAGTATTAATTTGATCTTCAAAAAGATAAATAAAAATATTTTATTCACGTTTCTTAAAATTGCTTTCTCCGCCGCCGCAATTATTTTCTTATTTAATTTTATCAGCAGCAAAGATTTATACAGCTCTTTTAAAAAAGCAAATTATTATCTGATTGCCGCGGCATTTATGCTTATGTTCTTAAATCTTTTCCTTCAGTTTTCCCGATGGAAACTCACATGTGAATATTTCTTAAATGAAAAAAGCAGAAAAAAAATATTCTTATCTCTTTTCCATGGATTCCCGGCCGGAGTAGTTACTCCGGGAAGGATCGGCGAATATTTTGCCAGGGGAATCGCACTTCCGGATAATTCGGCATCTAAAATTGCTCAGTCCGTATTTATTGAAAAGTTATTCCCTTTAATTCCTGTTTTTTTAATCGGTTCGCTGAGCTTTGCTTTTTTCCTGCAGATAAATCCTATAATAATATTTTTTTTATTTTCATTGTTAATTGCCTTTTCATTTATTCTTATTTCTCAAATACAGCCGCTTCTTCAAAGGCTTTCGCGCAAAAGGATTTTTCATCGAAGCTGGATGAAAAAGATTTTTGATGAATTGGTCCTATTTAGGAATCTTGAAAAGAGCTTTATAATTAAAATGATTCTTTTATCGGGCCTGTTTTATATCTGCTATATAATTCAATATGCTCTGCTCGTTTCAGCCTTTTCGGGAAACCTGTATTTGTTAAAATATATGTGGGCCGGGAGTTTACTATTCTTTATCAAAACATTCATTCCGCCGCTTACTTACGGCGATTTGGGAATCCGCGAAGGCGTTTCGGTATATTTTATAACAAAGCTTGGTGAAAGCGCCGCATCAGGATTAAATGCATCTTTGTTTCTTTTCATAATTAATCTTTTAATTCCTTCTTTAGCCGGGGCAGTTTTACTTCTCAATTCAAAGCATAAAAGTAAATGAACATTGACCTGCTGCTTCTCATTTTATTTCTTTTCCTGCTGCTTTTTTATCTGATTTTTTTATTAAGAATTAAAAAAGGACTAAGTAGAATAATAATCGGGCAGAAAAAAATTAGTGAAAATAAAACAGATGAATCGGGAACTGATCCAATTTGCAGAGCCTCAATCATCATCCCGTTTAGAAATGAATCGGAAAATATTCTGAATAACTTGAAATGCATTGAACAGCAGGATTATCCGAAAGACGCTTTTGAAGTAATTTATGTAGATGATTCTTCAACCGACGGCTCTGCCAAAAATTTAATCAATGCAGTTAAATCTCCGAATGTAAAAGTTATACGGACTGAATTTAGCAATACTCGTAAGGCTTTTAAGAAAATCGCACTGAAAAAAGGAATCGAAAATTCAAGAGGAGAAATAATCGTTACTACAGACGCCGATACAGTATTCGGAAAAAAATGGCTGTCGAGTTTGATAGAAAAATTTGATGAGGATACCGGATTAGTTTCAGGTCCGGTTAATTTTATCTACAATAATGGAATCTTTTCTGCATTCCAGGTTTTGGAATTTGCGGGACTTGTTTTAACCGGTGCCGGATTAATAGGAATCAACCGGCCGGTTATCTGCAACGGGGCTAACCTGGCGTATAGAAAAAAAGTTTTTGATGAGGTGAACGGTTTTGATCTTCATCTGCATCTCTCTTCCGGCGAGGATGAACTGCTGATGCAGAGTATTTCAAAGAATACTGCGCATAAAATTAAATTTTCGTGGGATCATAATTCTTTAGTATCAACTTCTCCGTTGAACACTTTAAAAGAATTTTTAGAGCAGAGAAAACGCTGGGCCAGCAAAAGTTTCTACTATCCCGATAAAGTTTTGCGTATTAAACTTTTTTTTATATTTCTTTTTTATTTGGGAATACCTGTACAAATTCTCCTGGTATTCTTCTATTCAAAAATATTCTTTTTTTCTTCTCTAATCACTGTAACCGCTAAATGCATCTTTGAGTATTTTATTATTAAATCCGGCAGAGAATTTCTTTTCCCGAAAAAAATAATGAAATATTTTCTTTTAGGAGAAATTATCCAAATACCTTATATAATTATTTCAGCAGCTGCAGGCTTATCCGGAAAATTTGAATGGAAGGGGAGAAAGCTCAAACGATAAAATTCGAATTGGAATTTTCTTTAATGTAGCAGAAATGCAATCAAAGTGTCCACTCTAATAAACACTTTTAACAAGATTATCCTTTTATTTCATCTGTAAAAATAATTTTTTATGGCATATTCATTGAATAAATAAAAGAAAGGTTGAATATTTTTTCGAGGTATGAAATGAAAAGAATAATAGTTGTTGCAGTGTTAATTTTATCCGGGTTTTTATTAAATAGTGAAGCAAAAACCCCGCATCCAAACGGATTCGGCTTCTTTTACTCGCAGCTTTCGCCTCACGGCACCTGGATCGAGATAGATGCCGGCATGGTTGTTTGGCGTCCGGCATTCGTGAGAAGAGGATGGGCACCATACAGCATGGGAAGATGGGTATGGACCGAGTACGGCTGGTACTGGGATTCTTACGAATCTTTCGGCCACATCGTTTATCATTACGGAAGATGGTATTATGACGATTATTACGGCTGGATCTGGATTCCCGATTATGAATGGGCACCGGCCTGGGTTGAATGGCGTTATGATGATTACTATATCGGATGGGCTCCGCTTCCTCCCTACGCGGTGTTTTCAATAAACACCGGGATACATTTTACACACGATTTTCATTATCCTTATCATCACTGGCATTTTGTAAGGTTTAATAATTTCTGCGATCCTTATGTTTATAATCATTATATCGGATCGCAATATAAACATAGAATATTTTCGAATACCAGATATAGAAATGACTACAGTTATTCCAACGGGAGGATCGTTAACAGAGGTGTTGATATTGATTATGTAAGAAAAAGATCCGGGCAGAATATTAAACAGAGAGAAATAGTACGTGTGAATAATCCTGAGGAATTCGGCAGAACCCGCGACAGAAATGTAATCAGAGGCTATATGGATTCCAGGGATGAAATAGTAAGAAGGGATCAGAGCGGCGGCCGGAATGTTGAAATAAAAAGATCCGACAGGAAAAGTTCTCTCATAACCAACAAGGTGGAATTAGGTGAACGGAAAAGGATAGACCGAGAGTCTGCCGAAAAAAATAATGATGTCATTCTGCGGGATAGAACAAATAGTAAGGAAAGCCGGGAAAGAATTAATAACGAAAATAAGAATAATGAAAGCGGCAGAATACTTCAGGGAACAGAGGAGAGAACGATAAACAGAACTAATACTCAGACCGGCAAAGACAACAAGGTGAGAGAAATTCCCGATCATAAGATTGAAAAACGGGAAAATCCTGTAATAAATAAAAGAAATGAAAATCAAAACGGTACGCAGCAGAACGGGAACCGTCAAAGAACGGAAACAAATGTTCAGAGAAATACCGAGAAAAAAGTTGAAGTGCAGAGAAATACAGAAAGAAAGGTAGACGTTCAGAGAAATACTGAAAGAAAAGTTGAAGCACAGAGAAACACACAAAGAAAAGCTGAAGTGCAAAGAAATACGGAAAAGAACAGCAGCGGCAGTAGACGCAGCAGATAGTTTCTCTATCTTGAAGGCTCTTTCAAAAGCTTAAAACCTCCTATAAATCTCCTCCTTGAACGGCATCTAAATTACAGATGCCGTTCGTATTTTTATCATTTAATATGATATTTTAGTACTGCTCTTTTAAAAGAATTCTAAATCTTTTAACGAATTTCATTAAGCAGTTTTATAAATATCCCCTTATTAATTCTTAAAAAAAAGATGAAAGATAAAAGTACACGCTTATTTTATATCCTGGGCTCTTTCTTTGTAGCAAATGCAATACTGGCGGAATTTATCGGAGTAAAAATATTTTCGCTGGAAAAAACCTTAAACATGGTTCCCTTCAGTTTCTCAATCCTCGGCTACCGGGATCTGTCATTTAATTTAAGCGCCGGCGTACTTCTCTGGCCTGTAGTTTTTATAATGACCGATATTATTAATGAATATTTCGGAAGGCGCGGCGTACGCTTCCTTTCATTTACAGCCGCCGGATTAATCCTGTATTCCTTTTTAATGGTTTATCTGGCAATGTTTCTTAATCCTGCTGATTTCTGGATTCAAAGAGATACCCCGGACGGCAGCATCAATATGCACCTGGCATTTAATACAATTTACGGACAAGGGATGTGGATTATTGCCGGTTCTTTAACGGCATTTCTAATCGGGCAGCTTGTGGATGTAACTGTGTTTCATTTCTTTAAAGAAAAAACCGGTAAACCGAAAATTTGGCTGCGGGCCACAGGTTCAACTTTAGTCTCTCAATTCATTGACAGCTTTGTTGTTTTAATTATTGCTTTTTATTTCGGGGCAGGGTGGGATATCCGGCTTGTACTTGCAATCGGGATTGTTAATTACATTTATAAATTCACAATAGCTCTTGTTATTACCCCTATTTTATATCTCATACATTATTTAATTGATATTTATCTGGGAAAGGAGCTTTCGGAAAAATTAATGATTGAGGCAACAAATAAATAATCTATTTCAGAAGTAATTGTATTGCCTTTCTTTGATACTTAATATAATTTTTGAAACCATTAGGCTTATTTTAGAAAATAAAAATGATTGACCAACACATCCGGATGCTTGCAGCAATTATGTTCACCGATATGGTCGGTTATTCTGCATTGATGCAGGTGGATGAAAGAACTGCAAAGGATAAAAGAGACAGGCATAGAAAAGTACTGGAAGATGCAATCCTGATTCATCAGGGGAAAATACTTCAATACTACGGGGATGGAACATTAATAATTTTCGGAAGCGCAATTCAGGCAGTTGTTTGTGCTGTTGAAATACAGCGCGAACTGCAGAAAGAACCGAAAGTACCGCTGAGAGTCGGAATTCACATCGGCGATATAGTATATGAAGATGAAGGAGTTTACGGCGACGGGGTTAACATTGCATCAAGAATCGAATCCCTTTCTTCTCCCGGAGGAATATTGATTTCCGATAAAGTATATGATGAAATTAAAAACCAGCCGGAATTGCCTGCACGTTCCTTCGGCAGCTTTGAATTGAAAAATATTATTAAGCCTGTGGAACTTTTTGCGGTAACTGCAGAAGGTATTTCTGTTCCTAAATTGGAAGAGATAGAACAGAAAGCCGGTGCTGCAGTCCGGAAAAGTATAGCTGTTCTTCCTTTTGTTAATATGAGTCCCGATCCGGAGAATGAATATTTCAGCGACGGAATAACCGAAGAGATTATTAATGCTTTAACTAAAGTGAAGGGACTCAAAGTTACTTCACGGACTTCAACTTTTATGTTTAAAGCAAGAAATGAAGATATCAGGAACATAGGACACCAGTTGAATGTTAATTCTGTTCTTGAGGGGAGCGTAAGGAAATTTAAGGATAGAGTCAGAATTTCCGCACAATTAATTAATACTGCCGACGGTTACCATCAGTGGTCCGAAGTGTATGACAGAAAACTTGAAGATATTTTTTCCATACAGGATGAAATTTCCAAAACAATTGCCGAAAAATTAAGGGACGACCTCGTATTACCTGTGCCGGAAGAAACTCTTGTAAAATCTTATACAAAAGATCTTGATGCTTACAACCTTTTTCTCAAAGGTTTATTTTACTGGAATAAATGGACGTCCGGCGATGTTCATACAGCAATAAAATATTTCGGGGAGGCAATAGCTAAAGATCCCGGTTTCGTATTGCCTTATTCATCCCTGGCAAACTGCTATATTTTTCTGGGTGCATACGGTTTTCTGCCTTCAAAAATAAGCTATCCCAAAGCAAAATGGTATTTAGATAAAGCATTACAGTTAGATCCGAATCTTGCTGAAGTCTATACTTCTATGGCACTGGTAAAATTATTTTATGACTGGGATTTGAACGGTGCTTATGATGCTTTTCAGAATGCCGTAAGGCTGAATCCAGGATCGGCATTTGTACATCACAGTTATGCGTATTATATGATGGCCATAGGGCGGATGAATGAAGCAATTGCTGAAATTGAAACTGCGCGGACGCTCGATCCGCTTTCGCTGATAATTAATAATGTAATGTCGGAAGTATATTTTTATGCGGGAAGATACGATGATGCCCTCGATCAAGTAACTAGAACACTTGAACTTGATCAAAACTTCAGAGGAGCTAAGTGGAACTGCGGTGTCTTGAATTCATTTAAAGGAAATTACGATAAAGCCATCGAAATATTTGAAGACCTGCGGGACAAGTATGGCGAGGATCCGAAAGCACTGGCACCGCTCGGCTTTGCTTATGCTGTTTCCGGGAATAGAGAAAAAGCGGTGGAATGCATTCATACTTTGAATGAACTTTCAATAAATAATCCCGATATTTCTTTAAATCTGGATTATGCAATAATCTATAGAGGATTAAACGAAAGAGATAAAATGTATTGTCACCTCGAAAAAGCTCTTGCGGAAAAGGTGGGGGGAGTTATTTTTCTGAAGAGTCATCCCGAATGGAAAAAATTATCCGGTGATCCCCGTTATAGGGATCTATTGAAGAGGATCGGCGTGGAGAAATAGTATTTCATAAATTTTATTAAAAATCAAAGTAAACAATTGAACTCAGGAATGTAAAATGAATTTTTTCAGCACATTTATTTTAATTTCAATCATTTCCGTATTTCAAACGAACTCAGCAGGCCCGACTCTCTCATCTTACGATTTTTCTTCCGGAAACGCTGAGCAAATTAAATTAACCAGCGAGTTAACGGAGATTTCCGGATTAGCTGTTTCCGGCAGCGGAAAATTATTTGCACATTCTGATGAAAAAGGAGATATCTTCCAGGTTGATCCCGCTTCCGGAAAAATTATAAAAAAATTCAGGATAGGGGAAAGAAGCGTCTACAGTGATTTCGAGGGAATTGCCGTTGCAGGTAAAAAAATATTTTTGGTAAATTCAAAAGGCGAACTATATCTGTTTTATGAACAAAAAGATGATGCATATTCGAGGTATACTAAAATCAGCACTCCGTTGTCGGTGAAAAATGATATAGAAGGTTTATGTTTTGACCCATTAATGTACACGCTTCTGCTGGCCTGTAAAGAGGATCCCGGTGAAGGCTATAAAGAATACAAAGCAGTGTATTCGTTTGACATCGGCAGCAGAAAATTAAATGATAAACCACGTTTCCTGATTTCGCTGGAAGAATTAAAGAATAGGTTCGATATAAAGAAATTTGCTCCATCGGCAATAGAGAGAAATCCCGTATCCGGATCTTTTTTCATTTTATCTTCAAATGAAAAATGCATCATTGAGCTTTCGCCGAAAGGAGAACTTCTTGATGCGGTAAAACTAAGCCGAAAATTTCACAAGCAGCCGGAAGGAATTACTTTTATCGATTCGGAAATTGTTATCAGCGATGAAGGCGGAAAAGGGGATGCTGCGTTGACTAAGTACCATCTTAAATAATCTTACTCAAGAATTAGCCTAGTAACTGAAAATAATCTAATATTCGAGCTGACTATCGGAAGAGTTTCTCAATCCTTTTGATCAGAAATCCAGCCTTGTTCCGAAATAAAACAAAGTGGATTCCGGCGATGATGCAATGGAAAAGGAAAGATTTATGTCCCGTTTGAGGAAAGACATCCATAAACCTCCGCCGTATGACGGATGCCATTTTTTTGAATTATCGTTTTCAGTATAAACTCTTCCGGTCTCTCCGAAAAAATGCACGCCAAATTTCCCGGGTATGATTATATTCAGAGGACTTATGAAAATTCTTAATTCAGCTTGAGTAAATAAACCGGCATTCCCTGAAAATCTTTCCCTTGTATAACCCCTGAGATTTTCTTTCCCTCCTAGGAACACCGCTTTATAAAAAGGAAAATTGCCGATTATTTTTGCTCCCCCCGCTCTTAAAGCTAAAGTTGCAGATGTCAGAATGTCAGCCGAAAAATAGCTTCTGATATCGAATGATGCTTCTGTAAAATTCTCTTTAAGATCGAGAAATTCAGGATAAAATAATCCCTCAAGATTTAAGAAGTAACCTGATCCGGAGTTATTCGGATTATCTCTTGAATCTAGAGTGTAGGAGCAGTTAAATGAAGCTGAATGAATTGTTCCGATGCCGTAAGCTGAGTCCGGGAAGTTTTTTATGAGAAAGATATTTGAAAGTTTCGTCGTTGAAGAATTGTATGAGATTCCCAGATTTAAAAAATTATTTGGAAACAGCTCAAACTTAATTGAAGGATTAATATTCAGCACTTCCTGGTTTAACCTGTAGAAGTTGCTATCTTCAAGATTTTTGTCTAAAGCTGTTTCATTTCCATATCCGTAGTACTTAGTTAAGTTTAATTCCGATTTTAAAAAATTCAATCCGATACCGGCGCCTTTTATTAATGAATAAAAAATTCCTTCGTAATTTATTCTGTAGCTTCGTGGAATAGTAGCATACGCTGCTGTAAGAGTCATCCAGTATTCATAAGGAATCGTTCTGAAATTATAGCTTACAAGGATAGGGCCTCCTCCGAAAATCAATCCGTCGTCGCTGTTATAATTAATTACCGGGTTTATTATCCAGTCGTGTCCTCTGTCTCTTAATTTAGGTTCATAAAGTTCAAGGTCATCTTTTGGTTCGGGTATTTCTTCAGTATCGATAAAACTGCCCGGACCGGGATAAAATTTTGTTTTCCTGCCGCTGTCGTAAAAACCGGTTTTTTCTTCAGCGTCATAAATTGGTAAGAATGATAAAAGATATCCATTAACAACCGAGCTGTCTATCAGCTCATCTTCTCCGTCTCCCGAAATAATTCTGATCATCGGACCGCAGTCCGCTTCACCGGTTACTTCAGCTTTATCATCATCGTCCAGAAGATGAATTCTTATTTCGCCGGTTAAATCGTTATCAAATATCTTGCTGTATAGAGGACCGTCTTTTTTATTCGTATCCTTATCTCTTCTGAAAATATTTACTTCAGTATGTAAGTTACTGAGCCTTTTTATTTCGGCGTATTCTTTTTTGTTGGTTCCATAAATATCGACTACATCATTTATAAGCCGGTAATATTCATCTGATGCTTCTTTCAGCTTATCCCTTCTGCTTTTCAGGTTATACTCAATTTCTAATCCGGCCGACTTATAATGTTCTCCAGGCAGATGTTTTACGGAAGATTCGATTAAACTATCCGTAAGTTTATTTTTAACAAAAGTAGTAATTGAATCCCACTCCTTTCTTGTTATTTCCGATAAAAACCGCCTGTCTAAGAATCTGCCGTTCCATGTAAGATCCTCAATTTGTGGAAAATCATCGTCAAAGTTTACTAACTGAGGTGTATAGTAGGCTGCTATCGCTGGAAATATTCCGTCGAATTTGGAAAAAGCCTGATCCCTGTCCCTAGGGATCGGGTACCAGAATTCAGAGCTGTTATATCTATATTTTGCCCACCTCCATTGATCCGTATGCCTGTCCCAGTCGCCGAAAAAAATATCCATCAGTCTTGCTTTTAAAAATTCTTTTGATTCTACTTTTTCATCTCTTTTTTCTTCCAGGCGGTGCAGTAAATTAAAAGTGTTTAAGATTTTTTCGGCCCCTTCAAAATCGGGATCGTTTTTATCCTTATCTGCCTCCGGGTGAATTTCGATCATTCCAAGAAGGCCGCCGAAGTCTTCCCTGAATTCTCCAAGCTTCTCATCGTCCGGAAGAATTACAATTTTCGGTACAGCTTGAAGCACTCCAACGGCATTCAGCATCGGAAATACGATAATAGGCGCAAGCGGATTTGCAGAACTGATCTGGTCTTTTAGAACATCGGCAACGAGCGATTCCCGCAGCTCTTCCGGAAGAACTTTTGACGGATCTTTATCAATTGAGCGGAACTTCCATTCTCTGCCGTCCTTGCCCTTAAAGCGGAGCGATTTTGTCTGCAGGCCGCCTCCCTTTTTAAATGGTCTGATTCCTCCTTCAAATTTATCGAGATCCAGAATCTCAGCTTCCAGCGGAATTGTCCAGAGGTCTCTCCAGTGTTCTCCAAAAAAGAGTTTATGAAGAAGACCGGCTTTATAATGTTCGCCCGGTATTACATTCGTTTTATTAGCAGATGAATGGCTTTGCGGGTTTATAAAAGAAGTGAAGCTGAAGAACAACCAGAAGTATATTATGAATTCTTTTTTCATGCTAATTAGTGTCTTAATTTACATGATTATAATTTCATTTGGAATGCTTGATAATTTATGAAGTAAAAAACTAAATTATTTCGCAGCTCTTAGATGGTTTATAATTGAAAAGATGAGCGGCAGATTTATTTAAGTCTGAATCAGAATGGTTTTAATTTCCTCGTGAGCTTCTTTTTTATTTTTATAATAATCGTAGATAGCATACTGCGAACGCACAGGTTCCGAATGTATCTTAATATACTTATTCTTTTGTGATTTGCTTATTTTCCGCGCTTTAATATTATCATTAAGCTGAATATTTATTATTCTTCTCAAATCACTCTGAATGTTTAAATCATGGACGGGAAAACAGAGTTCAATGCGGCGGTTTAAATTGCGCGTCATCAGGTCCGCAGAAGAAATAAAGTATTTATTGTCTCCGCTGCTGCAGAAAATAAATACTCTTGAGTGCTCAAGGAAACGGTCGACAATGCTTATTACTTTTATATTGCTGCTTAATTTTTTTATCCCGGGTATCAGGCAGCATATCCCCCTTACAATAATTGAAATCTTAACTCCGCAGGCAGAAGCTTCGTATATTTTCTTTATCATTTTTTTATCTTCAAGGCTGTTCACCTTTAAGATCATCCACGCTTCTTTTCCCTCTTTAGCATTCTCTATTTCTCTTTCAATTAATTCATTAACTTTTTCACGGAGATTAAAAGGAGAAACAAAGAGTCTTTCATAAGTCTCTTTCTCGCTTTTTTTTGAAAGAAAATAAAATATTTTTCTTAATTCCAAAGTAAGCAGATCGTTTGCTGTGAATATTCCTATATCGGAATATACCCTTGCCGTTTTCTCATTGAAATTCCCAGTAGCGACGTAGGCATAATATTTTTTCATGCCGTTTTCCAATCTATTAACGAGACAGATTTTTGAGTGAACTTTCAGCCCGGGAAAGCTGTAAAGGACTTTTACACCTGCTTTTTCAAGTTCATCCGCATTCTGCAAGTTTAATTCTTCATCAAATCTTGCTTTTACTTCAACAAATGCGGTTACATTTTTTCCGTTTTTTGCTGCATTAATTAATGCTTTAATAACCTTAGAATTATTTGCGGTTCTGTATAAAGTAATTTTTATCGATTTTACATTTTCATCCCTGGAGGATTCTTCCAAAAAACTAATTACATGTTCATATGAGTGATAAGGAAAATTAAGCATAACATCTTTTTTATTTATGGTATCAAAGATTGAAGTACCCTCCCGGAATTCTGCCGACTTAACCGGAAGCAGCAGATCATAGCTTAACTTCTCGGGACCAAGATTCGGGAAGGTGAAGAAGTCATTAAAATTATGATACTTAGCTCCGGGGATAAGGTCTTCGTTTGATAAGCCGAAAGTAGTCTTTAAGATCTGCAAAAAACTTTTAGGAATTTTGGAATCATATAAAAACCGGCACGGAAAACCATTTTGTCTTTTAGTTAGAGATTTTTTAATCTTCTCAAGCAGATTGCCGGTAAATTCATCATCAATGTATAACTCGGCATCCCTTGTTAATTTAACAGAATATGCCTGAATTATTTGATAACCTGGAAAAACTTCCGGCAGGCAGACACGGATCAAATCATCTAAGAAAATAATATATTTTTTCCCGTCTGCTTCCGGCAGAACAATAAAGCGCGGCAGAATATCGGATGGAACTTCCAGTATTGCATGCTGAACCGATTTTTTCTCTTTCCCGTTTTTCCCATCATTCTGTAATTTTACCGCCAGGTAAATTGCTTTATTCTTTAGGAAGATTGGCTTATTTTTTTTTGTAAGGAAAAGCGGCTGAAGGTTAGGCGCTACTTCCTCCCTGAAATACTGGGTTACAAAAGATTCATGCGGTCCCAGCAGTCCGTTTTCATTTATTAAATAAATATCATTTTTATTTAATTCAGGAATAATCTCGTTCCTGAAAATATTTCCGAATTCTTCCTGCAGGTTGTTAACTTTCTTGTAAATCCGCCTTAACAGCAGCTCCGGCCCTTTACGGTATACAATATCGGAACTTAATTTCTTTTGCGTACCGCGTTTAAGTGCAAGCAGACTTCTTAATGATGCAACGCGCACCCGGAAAAATTCGTCGAGATTTGAAGAAAATATAGCCAGAAATTTTATTCTGTCGTAAAGAGGAACCGACGAATCTCCGGCTTCCTGAAGTACCCTGTGATTGAATGATAACCAGCTTAATTCCCTGTTAAATAACGGATATTTTGACATATAAAATTTTGTATAAGTATTATTTTGCCGATGCCAGCCTTTTTATTTTGAAAAATATTTTTTTGGGAATTCGAAAAAGAGTAAGCGGCCGGTTTTATCTTTTAAATCCTCCCATGAATCTTCATCAAATTCAACCGCCGCTATTCCGCATGTTGGAATATTCTCTATATATTCATCGGCAAGCCGGTTGTAAAAACCGGTTATTCCCGGATTATGCGAAAAAATCATCGCCGTATTAATTGCGCTCTCAAGTCCGCCGATAATATTTAAAATTTCATCCGGATCGGGCATGTATAATCCCGGCAGGATTTTTACTTCTTCAAAGGAGATATTCATTTCATCGCAAAAATATTTTGCCGTTGATACTGCTCTGACAGCCGGGCTTGTCAGAAGAACATCGGGAGTAATTTTTTGCCGGTGCAATAATTTTCCCATAAAGGGAGCATCTCTTCTGCCCCTGCCGCTCAATGGTCTCTCCAAATCGGAAAGTTCTTTATATTTCCAGCTCGATTTTGCATGCCGTACTAAAAATAAATTCTTCATCAGGGAAATTGTTTTTCCGTTAAATTCTTATTCGATTAATGGTCCAATTTCGGTGGGACCGGGGTAAAAAATAACTGCAAGTGCAAAAGCTAAAATAGATATAATTAATCCGTACATAAAAAAATTATAACAGATTCTAAGATATTTATATTTTTGACCGAGAACCTGACCCAGGAAATAAAAATCCTTTATCATGCTCCCGTACAGGTATTCTTTATCTTTCATCAATTCATTCATTCCCCAATGAAAGTTTTCCAGATCCATTTTA
>DAISZW010000260.1:0-3581 GCA_036824595.1 Ignavibacteriaceae bacterium | reverse complement strand
TTGTAAATGAATTTCAAAAAGCCGGGAGATATGAAGTTGAATGGAATGCCGTAGATTTTACCAGCGGAATTTATTTTTGCTCAATTAAAGCCGGAAATTTTTCGGCTGTGCAGAAACTGGTTTTAGTAAAATAAGGAAATTAAATATTAATAAGAGGGGATATGAGAATAAAGCAATTTACTTTGCTGAACTATTTTGAGGTATTAATTTTTGTTTTCATTTCTCTTCTCCAGGGAGAAAATTTATGCCAGGCCGCAAAGTGGGAGTCGATTGGTCCCAACGGCACATCATACAACACAACTATAAAATTTAATCCCGGATCAAATATTTTTTATGCATACGGGGGAAACACACTTTTCAAAAGCGATAATGGTTGTGAAAGGTGGTATGATATTTCTCCTGATTATTTAGGCGATAGTTATGAATTTAATTTAATTATAAGTGAAAAAAATCCTGACGAGATTTATTATTCAAATACAGGGAGAGGTACGATTTTTAAAAGCGCTGACGGGGGAGATAACTGGGAATTGTATTATTCCGGCTTGAACCGCAGAGTAATTTTTTTAGACAAGAATAATCCGAATATTTTAATTTCATTAAAGCCGACCGGCGGGTGGGGTAATTTCTTTCAGACGATTGAAAAATCTTCCGACGCCGGAATATCCTGGCAGACAATTACAAACGGAATGGATACTGCTGTAGGACCTATTGGGGCCTGGATTAATCCATATTCATCCGACAACATATTTGCGGAGCAAGTGATCTCTTTCGGCGGTGATATTCTGTATGGACATCTTTTTTATAAAAGTACGGACGGCGGATTAAATTGGAATAAGGTAAAACTTGATAGCAGTTTAGACTTCCAGAGAGTTGTTTTCGATCCTCTTGATGAGGAGATATTTTATATTAAACAATATAATAAACCTTGGATTAAAACCACAAACGGCGGTGATTCGTGGTTCGATATGGAAATTAATTTATCAGGAAAGAATTCCGACTATCTTTTAGCCTCATCTTATAACCCTGGCGTTTTGTATATCGGAGCTTCAGGTGAACTTCCTAATGAAGAATCTGATATTTATTTAAGTGAGAACGGCGGAACTGACTGGGCTAAATATTCTTCCTTGTCGCCGTCTCAACATATTTCTTCAATTCTGACTGATCCGTTTAATACCAGTGAAATTTATGTTAGTTCATATCCTTTTGGAATTTTTAAAAGCACGGCGAACGGCCAAAACTGGATAGATAAATCTCATGGACTAAATCAATCCGAAGTGTGCTCATTTTCTTCGGCAAATTCAGAAATCATTTACGCCGGGATCGCAAACAGAGGATTATACAGAACCGGAAATGGCGGAGAAAGCTGGGAAATAATTCATAAAAATCTATCCTCCTGCCCTGGAAAAATCGTAGTTTCCCGAAATAATCCGAACCTGATTTTCAGCAATGATTATATAGAAGGTATGCCGTTTTCTGTAAGTGAGGACGGCGGAGATACCTGGATGAACTATCCATGCAGTTATAATGGATTATATATTTTCGATGCGGCAAACGATGATCAGACAATATATGGAGACGCTTTCCTCGGAGATATTGATGGATTAGTAATAAGCGGTATTATTAAGAGTACGGACCGCGGAAACAATTGGGAATTAATGAATCTGAATATTGATAATATTAATTATATAGACAAAATCGAAATAGATCCTTTCAATAAAGAAATTGTATTTGCAGTGGTTGCAATTCGAGGTACAATAAATAAAAATTCTTTAATTAGGACAACAAATGGTGGCGTGAACTGGACAATTATTGCGGATACAGTCGGGAATTTTTTCATAAATAAAGAAGATTCCAGGTACGTTTATCATTGTTACGGTAAGACTATTTTTATAAGCAATGATAAAGGAGAAAGTTTCAGTAAGATAAATACAGATTATGATCTAAAAGATATAGTGGCAAATAAAAACAAAAAAGGAGAACTGTATAGCAATACTTATAACGGTTCTATTATTAAGAGTGAAGATTATGGATATAGCTGGAAGGCGATAGATGAGTTAAGTAAAGATGTTGGAATACAGGATTTACAAATTTGTTATTCCGATGCGGGTGTTCCTATTCTGTTTGGTTCAACATGGTACCATGGATTATTAAAATATGAATTAAATGATCCTATAATATATTCAGGGAAGGAAGAAGTTAATAATCTTCAATATCAACTTTCTCAGAACTTTCCAAATCCGTTTAATCCGAGAACTACGATTGTATACTCATTAGCTCTGGAATCTGAAGTGCAGCTTTTTATTTACAATATGCTCGGAGAAAAAGCAGCCGAACTTGTAAATACATTTCAAAAAGCCGGAGAATATGAGGTTGAATGGAATGCAGAAAATTATTCGAGCGGGATTTATATATATCAAATTAAAGCAGGAAAATTTATTTCATCGAAAAAATTAATCCTGCTTAAATGAGAAAAATCTTAATAAAGCAAAAAAAGGAATATCTTTGATAGAAAGGGTAATAACATGAAGAAGGATCGGAAGATTCTTTTTGAATTTTATTATTTAGCCGAACTCACTCTCCAAAAATTAAAACCATTAAGCAGGTGCGAAGAATTATTGGAAGAAAAACGCCTTAACTGGCTGAAGCGTAAAGGCTTTTATACGGAAACTATTCCACGAAAAACTATTCTTGGCAAAACTGTGTATGAAACTGTCTTCAGCACTTCGTCGCGGTATGTTGATTTTTATAAACGCAAGTTTTACAATTCTCAATTAAAAAAGACAGCATCCAATCAGAAACTGGAGGGATTTTTATTTGGGTATCCTTCCTGCTGCGTTAACCGGTTTATAAAGCATCCATACTCCCATAACGATTTAAGTAGAAATCAGCAGGAAAAGCTATTCTATTGGGCATGCCGAAACTGCAGAGTCACACCCGAGTTGATTCCATACTATAATAAAGCATACAATAAAACAGCAGAGTGGTTCAATTACCATTTCCCGGCACAATATAACAATGTATTTGATATTTACCAGAAAAAAATCCAAATCGCCGCTGCTGCAGTGGTTCTTTCAGCAGGATTAACTTATGCACAAAGTGAAACTGATACGACACATTACATCCCTTTGCCGGATGACAGTAATCTAAACGGTTTAACGTATGCCGAAGAAATATATATTGGCGCTTATGATCCTGGATTAGTAAAGACTTGTTATCCGTATGCACATTTTTATAAAACTATTATTGATTCACTCCCTGATACAGTTCAAACAAATAAGGTTTATAGAGAAGATCATCCTTTAAGGGGTGTGGTAATGTGTTCCGAATGCGGTTTGTATGTTAACATGGGATATGTGAAAATCGTTAATCCGCTTAGACAACTCGAATTAGAAATTCCATATTTAGCTTTACACTTCTTGGAGTATGGTCATTTTTCATATTTATCCGGCGAGGATACTTCTTCTAACCGGATCGATATAGATATGCTGAAAAAAATATTATTCCCATTCGATGTTGAACATATGCTGTCCGTAACAGGCGATACAGATGGTGATGGATTAACAGATGAGGAAGAAGACAGT
>DAISZW010000259.1:0-3584 GCA_036824595.1 Ignavibacteriaceae bacterium | reverse complement strand
AATTTTCAATAATCAATTTTCAATAATCAATTTTCAATTTTAAAAATTAATAAAACCTCACCCCCAACCGGGGCTGACTAAAAAGTAATAATTATTCAAAAAAATAGAACACGGATAACGCAGATTACACTGATTTACACGGATCTTTAAATTGAAAATTACTTTTTGGTCAGCCCCGGGGAAGGGGGAGAGGTCATGTATAGTCAGCTTATCAATAAGTTCGTTAATTCATGATAATACATTACTATTTTAAATTAGTGAAATTAGCGGCACTTTAAAAATTTTTAATATTCAATTTTCACTATCAATCTCAATTATCCCGATATGAATCTCTAGGAATATTCATTTTTTCAAAGTTATAGTTGAACATTACAACGGTCTCATGTAAATCCTGTTAATACTTAAAATAAAAACATTTCAAAATAAAATTACCCGGCATTCTGTTCCACGATAAATTACTCCGATTCTTTAAGAATAGTTTTTAAAGATTTTATGGATAAGCTTCCAATCCAATTTAAAAAGTATTTTTGGGACGTTCATTTTGACCAGCTTTATTTGTCCAGGCACAAGAATTTTATACTCGGTAGAATTTTGTTATACGGTGATACTGAGGCGATTAAGTTTATTCTGAAAAATTTCAATATAAGCGATGTTGAAAAGTTTCTGAGTAAAAAGGGGAACGATTTGCTGGATTCCCGGAGCCGAAATTTTTGGAACATATTAGTTCAACACAGGGAAATTTGGGCTGAATGAAAATTTATTATGATGCCCTGAACAGCGGCAGATTTTCATTATTGGAAAATTTCAAAGGTTTGAAAGAAAACTTTTATTTAGCCGGCGGAACAGGTCTGGCACTTCAAATAGGTCATCGTATCTCTGAAGTTTTCGATTTTTTTACAAGCATAAAATTTGATAATGCCGTCTTATTAAATCAAATTAAAAAATCATTCCCTAACCTGAATTTGAAAATAATCCAGAATGAAGAAAATACCCTGACTTTGTTAATCAATAATGAAGTGAAAATCTCATTCTTCAAAATAGAATATCAGAACATACTTCCCTTAATCCAGACAGATTATCTGCAGATTGCGCAAGTACAGGAAATAGGGGTGATGAAGCTGCTGGCATTAACAAGAGCATTGTACAAGGATTATGTAGATATTTTTTTCATTCTTAAAGAATATTCTCTCAACGGTTTATTATCATTAGCAAAGAAAAAACATCCCGAATTTGATGAATCAATTTATTTAAAATGCCTGCTTTCATTTAGTGATATTGAAAAAATTCCGGTAGTCTTTATGCCCGGAAGAGATATATCGCCCGAGAAAGTATTTAAATTTATTGAAGAACAGGCAATAAATTATCTTGATGAAAAAAAATAGAAGATAAAATTTAAATGCTCAGCGAACAGGAAAAAATTATTTCCAAAATGAGTGCGGAGAAAAAGCTGGAGCTTTCGCTGCGGCTGTATTACTCTGCAAAAGAGCTTAGGAGAGCAGCTTTAAAAAAGCATCATCCCGATCTGTCCGGTGAAGAAATTGAAAAAATTCTGAAAGAGATCTTCTTGTATGCAAGAAGTTAATCTTTACAAAATTTTTATAGAGAGATTTAACCGTGCTGAAATAAAATACATGGTAACCGGTTCGCTTGCTTCAATTACATACGGGGAACCGAGGATGACTCATGACATTGGCCTGGTGATAAAGCTGGATGAAAATAAAATTAATGATTTGGTTTTGCTTTTCCCTTCGAAGGAATTTTATCTTCCGCCGTTGGAAGTAATCCGGATTGAATACAAAAAAGAATCCCGCGGGCATTTTAATATTATCCACTTTGAATCAGGATTCAGGGCAGATGTTTACATCTCCGGGGAGAATAAGCTTGAAAATTGGGCAATGTGCAATACGAAAGAATACCAATTTTACGGGGAGAAAATTTTTCTGGCGCCGCCGGAGTATGTAATCACAATGAAAATGGCCTACTATCTTGAAAGCGGTTCCGAAAAGCACATTAACGACGTTAAAGCAATAATAAAATATTCAAGAAATTTGGTCGACTACGGCATCTTGAATTCATTCATAAAAGACTACAGGCTTGAATCGGTATGGGAGAAAATACAATCCTAATTCTGATAGCCGGAAGCTCAGTTAAAATTTGAAATTCAGCTCACTGCGAAGATCCCTTTTTGATAAAAGAGACATCTTCTCGATTCAGCGTTTTACCCTGATCGGTACAACAATTTTTCTCGGAAAGCTGGTTTTACTTTTAATAGCCTACTTTTTCGATGAATCCGCTTACAATATATTCAATAAAGCTTACTATACGGCTTCAATCCTAATATTGTTCGGCACATTCGGGTTTAATTTCGCGGTAACAAGGATTAAAATTTCCCCGGTTTATTTATTTGCTTCCGTGTTTGCAAATGTCTTAGCTGCATTGGTTATCCTCAGCTTAATTTCGCATCCTTTCTCCGCCCCTTTTGAAATCATCTCGGTATTTTTATACAGCTTCTTTTCATGCCTGGCAGGCATATATGTTTTCCGCCTTTTATTCTCCGGAAGATATATAGATTACACAAAGCTTACCTTTGCGTTTGCCGTATTTCACTTATTGATTATTCCCGCCGTTCTTATTCTTAAAATGAATATCTTTTTTGCTCTTGCTGCATCCGGTTTATTGTGGCTGCTGAGCTGTTATCCGTTTTTTAAAAATGAAAAAAATACGGAGAAGAATCTGTCTGATTTATACAAGGTGGGCGGTGCGGCTTTTATCATAAACTCCGCAGTACCTTTTGCATTGGTTGCGGATAAATACATTGTAAACAACTATTTCCCGGTTGATGCCGCCAATGCATATACCTTTGCGTGGGGGCTGACAGCTCCTCTCTTTTACATCGGCAACCTGATCGAAAGGATTATTTATTCTTCGGAGGATATGAACCCGGAAAAAATGCTTAAGAAATCTTTGCTCTTACTATTTTTTTTAATATTGATTTACGTGTCGGCGCTAATTTCCGCAGTAATATTTTTACCGGGACTTCTGCCCTCATCGGTTGACCGGCTGCTTTTAAAAGATATTTTTCTTTTCATGGTAGGAGGTTATTCCCTCTATGTTCTTTTCCATTTTCCTTTAAACGGTTATCTCTTTAAGTTCCTGGCTGTCGGCAAGCAGAAAAGGATAGCGGTAATTTATTTCTTATTCCTGGTGCTGCTGGTGCTTGTAATAATTTCCGCAGGCGCGATGGAAATAAAAGATTACAAATTCCTCCTGATGGCAATATGGGGAGTTATATTCACTCTGCTGGGGATAAAAACGATAATAATTTTTGCAGGGAATAAGAAGGAGAAGGATGGAAAATGGGAAATGGAAAATGGATGATGTTTGATCCGTCTTCGTTCCGGTAAACGGAACTACGCCGGACAGGTGGAAGATGGTGAGGGAAAAGTGATCGGTGATCAGTGATGGGGAATGTAGGCAGGGGGCTGGGGGAGAGGTCATGTTACAAGTTGATAATGAAAATATTAAAATGTTTGTCATCCTCAATATGACGGTTATAACCGATAGAGGATATTATAATATTTATG
>DAISZW010000258.1:0-3591 GCA_036824595.1 Ignavibacteriaceae bacterium | reverse complement strand
GGACCGCCCTTGCGGCCCATGGACTGCATGCGCTTCAGATAATCCCGGTAGTCCAGTGTTGTTATTTCTTCTTTCAAACTTTTTAATAACCGATGACTATCTTTGATGCAGTCCCAAATCAAGCTGTTGTTAGTCGGATAATGAATATTGCTCTCAACCACTGTCGTATCTGTTCTGATCTTAAGAATATCTTCATATCCCTCTTCTATGGCAAGCTGGTTAATCTCAACCAAAATCTTTTGTAGCGTGGAAATTTTTACTCTTGAAATACGAAAGGTCGAGAATAAAGAATTATCCGGCACAAAAATTAATAGCGGAAGCATTCTGAACAAATTTCAGGGATCCCAGATGAATGAATCCGAATTAAAAATAAACTTCACAAAAGTTTTTGCGGATGAATCGGTTAAGAATTTGGAAACTTTGAAAAAGGAGGATACAATTATTGCGGATAAAACCTATTCCAAGAAATCTGATGATTTGAAATTATTTTATCCGGAAAATGGAAAAGAAAATGGTATAAAATCGATTCAAGTAAATACCGCTGATAAATTCTCTAAAGATGATATTGAATTTGAAAACTTAAAAAGTAAACTAAACTTAAAATTAGAAATTGAGCCAAAAGAAAATTTCTCCGACAGTAAAATAAAAATTCAGCCCGGGGATATTAAGACATCAAATGCTCAAATTAAAGCCCAGGGGAAGGATTCAGTCGATGCGCAGACATCCGGAGCCGTGAGTAAAGAAAAACCTATTTTATTTAGTCATGGAATCTCTCATGGAAAAGAGTCACTAAGCGAATATGAAAAATCCAATGTCCCGGTTAAGAATTTTAGAGAAAATATTACAATTAAGAACGACTTAAATGAAAAGAATGATCTGCCCAGTTCAATCCCGGAAAAAGAATTGACGGATGATCAAAAGAAATACAGTTCTGAACAATTCAAACCGGAGGATGCCTCCAATCCGGTAAAAACAAAAATTCAGGATTCAATTTCATTAGATTCAGGAAAAAACTTTTCTTCACATCTAAGCAATGGACAAACTGAGGTAAAGGAAGCAGTACAAAAAGGGAACCTGCCGTTTCCCTCTTTTAAATCCGAAGAAACAAGAATTATCAGCTATTCAAATCTTACTGAAGAAATTTCAGGAATAATAAAAGAAAATGAAGTTAAGTCGGTAGTATTAAAACTTCATCCGGAAGAACTGGGAAAAGTAAAAGTCGTACTGGACATGGTTAACAACGGAATAAGAGCCGGCATTGAAGTGAGCAATGAATCTGTAAAACAGGCCGTGCAGTCCAACATAGATCAATTGAAACAAAATTTAATTAATCATGGAATTCAGCTTACTTCATTGGACATTACATTAAATAACTACGAACAGAAGCCAAACAAAACATTTGATCAGAAAAAGCCGAGATATTCAGAAACCAGATCCGAAGAAGAAGTTAAAACGGTTGATAACGGTGAAACGGCAGCTAAAAAATTGGGCTACAATACTTACGAATATTTAATATAGGAGAAATTATGCTGGATGCAGTAAATAATTCAACAAATAATTCAAACCTTGCAGCCGGAAGCAGCAATTCCATTTTAGGTAAAGATGATTTCATGCATCTGATGCTTGCACAGCTGAGGCATCAGGATCCATTAAGCCCGATGGACGGGACACAATTCGCTGCCCAGCTTGCTCAATTCAGTTCACTTGAACAATTATCGAATCTAAATGAAGCGGTAAACCAGAGTATCGATGCGAACTTTCTTCTGACGCAGTCGATAAATAACACAATGACTGCCGCATTAATCGGCAAGAGGATAAAAATCTCGGGAAATACGATTCAAAATAGCGGGCAGGATGAAATTCAACTAGGTTATAATCTTCCCGCAAGCACAGCTTCCGTAAAGATAAATATCTATAATGAAAACAATGCTTTAATAAAAACTATATCCAATCCGGAAATAATTACGGGAGAAAATAAACTTAATTGGGATTTTACCGATAATGATGGTAATAGGATACCTGAAGGAAAATATATATTTAAAGTGGAAGCAGTTGATAATAAAGGCGAGAACATTACCGTGAATTCTTTCATATTCGGGTTAATTGACGGCGTAAGATTCACCGAATCAGGTACTAAACTTTTATCCGGAAATGCAGAATATATGCTCTCCGATATACTTGAGATATTAAATTCTATTGAAGAAGGAGGAAATGCAGAATGACAATAATAAATGGAATTCAGGTACCATTTGTTCCTGTAGCCCCGAAAGAAGATTTCGGCAGAATAGATCATGCAGATTCTTCAAACTCTTTCGAATCCATTTTTCAAACCGAGCTTGAGAAGGTAAAATTTTCAAGTCATGCACTGAAAAGACTTGAGAACAGAAATATTCAGCTTGGTGAAGATGATTTGAATAAAATTCAGGAAGCAGTAAACAAAGCTGAAATGAAAGGCTCAAGGGATTCACTTGTAATGATGCAGAATCCATTAAACGGAATGAGAACAGCTTTTATTGTAAATATTCCGAACAGAACCGTGATAACGGCAATCCCTGTTGAAACAGCGGAAGAAAATATTTTTACAAATATAGACAGTGTAGTGTTCGCATAAACTGCGGCAAGAAATTAATTAACTAAAGAGCGGGACCTTTTAAGGACGCTCTCGGTCCGGCCGAATGACTGAAGCCGGATCATCTTAAAACCTGTCCCGTCTGCCTTGGCTCGACCAAGTCGAGACAGAGTTTATCGGGATAATAAATCCTTAGGAGGATAAAATGGCACTTCTCAATTCTCTCTTTGCGGGAGTTTCCGGTTTAAGAAACCATCAATCCATGATGGACGTAATCGGCAACAATATAGCCAATGTAAATACTATCGGCTTTAAAGGATCAAGAGTAACATTCAGCGACACTTTTAATCAGTTCTTAAAAGCCGGTACAAATCCAACTGAAACAACCGGCGGTACCAACACATTTCAGATTGGCCTCGGAATGAAAATAAATTCTATAGACAGGAACTGGGGCCAGGGTACTTTCGAACGAACCGGAATTACTACAGATTTAGCTTTACAGGGACCGGGTCTTTTTGTTTTAAAAAGCAACGGTGAAAATTTCTATTCGAGAGCAGGCTCATTTGTACTTGATGCAGACGGTAAATTAGTCAGCACTCAGAACGGAGCAATTGTTCAGGGTAAAGTTGCTAATGAAGGAGGCGTAATTCCTCCCGGAAATAACCTGGAAGATATTATAATCGATACAAATTTAAAGCTCCCCGCTATTGCAACAACTTTAATCCGATGGGGCGGTAATCTTGAGAGTAATTCTGTTCTTACCAAATCGGAAAGTGTAGATGTAAGAGGCAATGTTAATTCCTCTCTTCCGGGACCTTTTACAACCAATACTACAGTTTACAATGATTATGGCGATGCTTTCGATTTCAGAACCACCTATACAAAAACCGCTAATCCGGATGAATATGACTTGAGTTGGGAAGTATTAGATTCCGCAGGTAATTCAGTAGGAACAGGATCAATTCCCGGCCTTCAGTTTGTAGACGACGGAACAGGTAATTTTGTTTTGGATGCGGCATCAA
>DAISZW010000257.1:0-3600 GCA_036824595.1 Ignavibacteriaceae bacterium | reverse complement strand
CTTGTTCCCGTGTACTTGTTATTCACAAGTAATTTTATAAACACTCAATTGTATTGTAAAAATCTCTATAATAGGATTAAGAAATTTCAAAAAGCTTTTTATAAGAAAAGGAGATTTCCTTTATGCAGGAATTTTTAAGCCGTACTTATTACGGAAATACGGTTTTAATGTACCTTACCGCGCTGGCAATTTTCGCAGCGGGAGTAATAATTATAAAAATCTTTCAAAAAATTATTCTTATAAAACTTAAGAAATGGTCTGAGAGAACAGACACTCAAATTGATGATTTCCTGATTAAAGGCTTGGAAAGTTCAGTTTTGCCTCTGCTTTTCTACGGCGTTTTATATATTGCCGTAACCACGCTTGAGATATCCCCCAAATTGTTAAATATCCTGAATATTATATCCACCATACTGATTACCTTTTTTGCAATAAAACTGATAACATCATCATTCAGGTTTTCTTTAAACAATTATTTAGATAAACAGGAAAGAGGAGAGGAAAAGCAAAAACAGGTTAAAGGAATAACGACAATTGCTACATTCTTAATCTGGGGATTCGGAATTGTTTTCCTCTTAAGCAATTTGGGTTATAATGTATCCGCAGTTATTGCAGGCTTGGGAATAGGAGGAATTGCAGTTGCATTAGCTGCCCAAACAATTCTGGGGGATCTGTTCAGCTACTTTATTATATTTTTTGACCGCCCGTTTGAAATAGGAGACTTTATAGTTATCGGCGATAAAATGGGGGCCGTTGAATATATAGGAATTAAAACAACAAGACTCAGAAGCCTGGGAGGCGAGCAGCTTGTTTTTTCAAATTCAGATCTTACGAATTCACGAATTCATAACTACAAAAGAATGGAGAGAAGAAGAATTGTATTTCAGCTTGGAGTAGTATACGAAACTAAAGCAGAAATTTTAAAAGAAATCCCCGGCATTGTAAAAAATATTATAGAAAATCAAAAAGATGCTACCTTCGACAGGGGCCATTTTTCGACTTTCGGCCAATCAAGCCTTGTATTTGAGTTTGTATATTATGTATTAAGTAGTGATTACAATAAATTTATGAATATTCATCATGATTTAAACTTGAAGATATTTGAGGAATTTGAAAAACGTGAAATTAAATTTGCATACCCGACTCAAACATTATATTTAAACAAGAATCAGAAGGATGGTGAAATAAAATAGAAACCATTGAATAGAGTAGATAAAGGATTAAGGATTTCATTTAAAATATAAAATTAAAAAAAATCTATAAGACTATTGATTTTATCAACTTATGCAAATATATTTGCACTGGAGATTTTAGGAGAATAGTGATTTGGGGTAACTGAAACATTTAAACCTTGTACAATCGATTACAGTGATTGTATAGATTGTCCTCAATTCGAAGAATGTATTGCAAAAGAATACATTGCAGAGGGGAAATCCCATTTTTGGCTTCCGCTCTATCTTGCAGCGCTTCTTGGAATAATTATTTATATCTTAATTTAATTTTATAAGCCCCTCTTTTTAACAATTCAAATCTTTAATTTTATTTATTTTAGAATTGTAATTCTTATTGCTTCATATTAAAAAGAATTTATTTAGAAAATCTTCATCTGAAAATTTATTTTAAAGTTCATATCAACAAAAAATAGCTTTAATATTAATTTTTAAAATTATGAAAACAAACAGAAGCCGGACTTTATTCAACCAAGCAAAAAAATATATACCTGGAGGAGTTAATTCTCCTGTCAGAGCATTTAAATCAGTTGGGGGAAATCCTTTATTTATTGAAATGGGGAAAGGTTCAAAATTGTTTGATGCCGACGGCAACGAGTTTATCGATTATATCGGCAGCTGGGGCCCCCACTTATTTGGTCATAACCCTGCTTTCATTAAAGAAGCTCTGCAGAAAGCCGTTAAAAAGGGAACCAGCTTCGGTGCACCTACCGAGTATGAAGTTAAGTTAGCAAAATTAATTACAGTACTCGTTCCGTCTGTTGAGATGGTAAGAATGGTTAACAGCGGAACCGAAGCAACAATGAGTGCAGTACGGGCTGCGCGTGCATATACAGGAAAGGAAAAAATAATAAAGTTTGAAGGCTGTTATCACGGTCATTCCGATTATTTTTTAATTAAAGCCGGCTCCGGTGCGCTTACTTTAGGAATTCCCACAAGCCCCGGAGTTACAAAAGGAAATGCAACGGACACTTTGGTTGCAGATTTTAACGATATCGAATCGGTTAAGAAATTATTAGCCGCAAATAAAAACCAGGTGGCTGCAGTAATAATCGAAGCCATTGCCGGAAACATGGGAGTTGTCCGTTCAACGAATGAATTTATTAAAGAATTATCCGAAATCTGCAGGGAAGATAAAGTTGTTTTGATTTTTGACGAGGTTATGACGGGATTCAGAGTTGCTAAAGGGGGAGCGCAGGAATTGTACGGAATAAAACCTGACTTAAGCACTTTCGGTAAAATTATCGGGGGCGGACTTCCCGTAGGTGCATTCGGCGGTAAAAAAGAAATAATGGAAATGATAGCCCCTTCCGGTCCGGTTTACCAGGCCGGGACTTTAAGCGGAAATCCCCTGGCTATGTCGGCCGGTTTAGCCGCTTTAAATTATATAAAAGGAAATCCGCGAATATATAAACAGCTGGAGGATAGCTCCACTTATCTTTCCGAAGGTTTCAAAGAAAACATGAAAAAGCTTAAAAGGAACTTCACAATTAACCAGGTGGGCTCAATGTTTACCTTATTTTTTACTGAGAATGAGGTGATCAATTTTAATTCGGCAGTAAAGGCAGATACAGAATTATTCGGAAAATATTTTAACGAAATGCTCAAGAGAGGAATTTATCTTGCACCTTCACAGTTTGAAGCGGTGTTTGTTTCAACTGCACATTCAAAAAAAGATCTCGACAAAACGATTTCCGCGAATTATGATTCATTAAAAACAATTTTGAATTAATTCAGCATTCAATTAGCTTTCTCAGCAGCGAAATTTGCCCGAGATGGTAAATATCATGCTGTATTTTTCCTTCTACCAGAAATTCCATGTTGTACTTTCTTTGATGAACAGGATAATTCAAAAAATCATCATTTAATTTATTTAGTGTTGCCAAAATTTCGTTTTGATTTTTTTCAAGAGCATCTAAGAGACTTTTCCAGGCTGTCTTTTCATCATTGTCAATTCTTTCCCAGTTGAATGAAAGCTTTTGATACATTTTGAAGTTTTTATCCCCTTGAAGTCTTTTTAACATAAATTCTCTCCATCCGATCATATGTGCAACAAGTTCTGCAATTGTATGAATGTTTTTACCGGCTCTGGTAAAAGCAGTTTTTGAATCAATCTTCTTTAAAATGGATTTAATAGAGCTGCCATACCATGGATTGCCCTTATATACTTTTTCCATTTTATTCTTCAGCAATTTAATTTTGTGCTGCATATGAAGTCCTTTCTATAATTGAAATTGATAAGAAATTTTAATCATCAACAGAATTTGACTAATTTCATTTTTCAAAATTCCTTTGAATGTTCCGATATTGTATAAAACATACAAATAGGAAAGAGGTGAATATTCCCAGGCAAATTTTAAATATGTAAAAT
>DAISZW010000011.1:27841-34191 GCA_036824595.1 Ignavibacteriaceae bacterium | reverse complement strand
CAATGACCGATCCTCAATCATTGGGAATGCTTGGAATGCACGGGACTTACTGGGCAAATATGGCGGTAAATAATTGCGATGTGCTTGTCTCCTTAGGTGCCCGTTTCGATGACCGTGTAACCGGTAAGGTTGATCAGTTTGCAGTGAATGCATACAAAATCCATGTTGACATAGACCCTACATGTATTGATAAAAATATAATTGTAGATCTTCCTATTGTCGGCGATGTTAAGCATGTTCTGGCGGAGCTGGCTTCGGAAATGTCAGGGCCTCTTCAACTGGATGATTGGTGGGCTCAGATACATAAATGGAAAGAGCAGTGCCCGCTTCATTATGAAAATAAGGATGGAAGATTAAGATCGGAGTATGTTATATCCCGCATCTCCGAAAAGACTAAAGGAGAAGCTGTTATTGTAACAGATGTCGGACAGCATCAGATGTGGGTTACACAATATTATAAGTTTACGAATCCCCGTTCACACATTTCAAGCGGCGGTCTTGGTACAATGGGATTTTCAGTTCCGGCCTCAATCGGTGCAGCCTTTGCAATTAAAGACAGACCGATAATCTCTATCAGCGGAGACGGAGGTTTTCAAATGAATATGCAGGAATTGATTACCGCTGCTTATCATAAACTTCCTGTAAAATTTTTCATAATAAACAACAGCTTTTTAGGAATGGTTAGGCAGTGGCAGGAATTATTTCATGCTGAAAAATACAGTTTTACAGATCTTTCAGACAGTAATCCTGATTTTGTTAAAGTGGGAGAAGCATTTGGCTGTAAAGCTTTTTCTACAGACAAACCCGGCGATGTAGATGATCTTCTTGACGAAGCATTAGCTTACAACAAGGGACCTGTTCTTATTGAATTTAAAGTTGTAAAAGAAGATATGGTATTTCCAATAATTCCGGCCGGAAAATCAGTTAAAGAGATCATGACCAAAAGACTTGATCCAAAGGAGATGGTATAATGAAACATACAATTTCTGTTCTAGTAGAAAATCAGTTTGGTACTTTCAACCGGGTCGTTACAATGTTCAGCGGGAAAGGCTTCAATGTACAAAGCATTTCCATCGGCGAAACGGAAACTCCTGATATTTCAAGAATGACTCTGGTAATAACCGGTGATGACAAAATCATCGAACAGGTTGTTAAACAATTAAACAGGCTGATTGATACAATTAAAGTAGTTGATTTAACTGGTCAGACAAGAGTAGAAAGAGAGCTTGCGCTTATCACTGTTTTCTACCAGAAAGGAACCCGTCTTGAGATTACAAATGTCTGCAACATTTTTAGAGGAAATGTGGTCGATATAAATAATAAAACTATTACGCTGGAAGTTACAGGTCCACCTGATAAAATCGACGCCGTAGTAAATGTACTAACACCGTACGGAATTAAAGAAATGGCGCGTTCCGGTACTGTTGCTCTGAAGAGGGGTGAACAGATAATTCAAGAGAAAAAAGAACCAGCAGTAACTTAATTTACAATATAAAATAAAGGAAACAACTAATGAAAGTTTATTATGATCAGGATGCATCTTTAGAATTATTGCAAAGCAAGAAAATTGCTGTTATCGGTTTTGGAAGTCAGGGACACGCTCATTCACTTAATCTTCAGGAAAGCGGCATGAACGTAATTGTGTGTGAATCCAATCCCGACACAAAACAAAAAGCTGAAAAAGCCGGCTTAACCGTTAAACCGGTTCCTGAAACGGTGAAATGGGCTGATGTAGTTATGATTCTTGTGCCGGATCAGATTCAAAAAATAGTTTATGATCAGGAAATTGCCCCGAACTTAAAGCCGGGTCAAACACTCGCGTTTGCACATGGATTTAATATTCATTATCAGCAGATAGCTCCGCCTAAGGAAATAAATGTTATGATGGTAGCTCCGAAAGGTCCGGGTCATCTAGTAAGGCGAACTTACCTTGAGGGAACAGGCGTACCGTGTCTGATTGCTGTTTACCAGGATCCTGCGGGAAATACAAAAGATATTGCCTTAGCCTGGGCAAAAGGAATTGGAGGTACCAGAGCGGGAGTGATTGAAACAACTTTTAAAAACGAAACTGAAACGGACCTGTTTGGCGAACAAGCAGTTCTTTGCGGCGGTTCTGCTGAATTAATTAAGGCAGGATTTGAAACTCTTGTTGAAGCAGGTTATCCTCCTGAGCTAGCCTATTTTGAGTGCATGCATGAAATGAAATTAATTGTCGACCTTTATTATGAGGGTGGATTAACCAGGATGAACTATTCCGTGAGTGATACCGCGGAATATGGCGGAATGAGCCGCGGAAAAAGACTCATTAATGCAGACACAAAAAAGGAGATGAAAAAAATATTAAGCGAAGTCCAATCCGGCCAGTTTGCAAAAGAATGGCTGGCAGAATACAAAGCCGGAATGCCCTTAATGGAAAAGTTAAGAAAAGAAAACCGTGAGCACCAGATTGAAGAAGTTGGCGCTAAATTAAGAGGAATGATGAGCTGGCTGTTTAAGAAGAATAAGAAAGAGGAAGTCGGCGTATGAAGTTTAAGATCACTCTTCTACCTGGCGATGGAGTAGGCCCTGAGGTAGTTGATGCTGCAGTTGCATTAATTGAAGCTGCAGCCGAAAAATTTCATGTTCAGTTTTCATTTAGTTCTCATTTGGTTGGCGGATGTTCTTATGATAAATCGGGTGCCCCTCTAACTGATGACACTCTTCACGCATGTTATGAATCCGATGCAGTATTTCTCGGTGCGGTAGGAGGAACAAAATGGGAAGGTCTTCCTCATCATCTTAAACCTGAAGCTGCCTTGTTAAAACTTCGTAAAGCTCTCGGATTGTTTACAAATATAAGACCGGCAAAAGTTTATTCATCTCTCCTTTCATCTTCAACATTAAAGCCAGAAATCCTGGAAGGTACCGATCTAGTAATATTCAGGGAACTTACCGGAGATGTATATTTCGGGGAACCGCGCGGCTATGATGAAGAGAAAGGATGGAATACAATGATTTATTCCAGGGAAGAAGTAGAACGGATTGCCGAGGCGGCATTTAAATTTGCCAGAACGAGAGATAACAAAGTTACTTCCGTTGATAAAGCTAATGTGCTGGAATGCTCTCAATTCTGGAGAAAAATTGTTCATGAAGTTCATAAAGAATTTCCGGAAGTGGAATTGAAAGATATGTACGTTGATAATGCAGCAATGCAGATGGTAAGAAATCCCAGACAGTTTGATGTAATTCTAACTCAAAATATGTTTGGCGATATATTAAGCGATATTGCATCTATGATAACAGGAAGCCTCGGAATGCTACCTTCTGCAAGCCTTGGTTCAAAGTATGCTTTATATGAACCGGTCCATGGATCTGCGCCTGATATTGCTGGACAGAATAAAGCTAATCCTTTAGCTGCAATCGCTTCTGCCGGGATGATGTTCTCGCATTCGTTCCAGATGAGTAAAGCAGCAGAACTTATTGATGAATCGATCGAAAGAACTCTTTCCAAAGGTTACAGAACAGCTGATATTTATGAGGAGGGAAATAATTTGGTATCGACTTCTCAAATGAAAGATGCTGTGCTGGATTCTTTTAATCAGATTTATGATGAACAAGCCTTAGGAATATTTACACTATAGGTATAGATAAACCAATTTCAGAACTGGTATATCCATACATAAAAAATTATGGGATTAAAAATGGAAAATAACCGAATTATCATTTTTGATACAACATTAAGAGACGGCGAGCAATCGCCAGGTGCTTCTTTAAATGTTTTAGAAAAACTTGAAGTGGCCCGCCAGCTTGAAAAGCTTAACGTGGATGTTATTGAAGCAGGATTTCCCGTTTCGTCTCCTGCTCAATTCGAAGCAGTGCAAAGAATTGCGGATGAAATAAATGTTGTTATTGCCGGCTTGGCAAGAGCAAAAGAGATTGATATTAAGGCAGCCTACGATGCTTTAAGGAACGCCAAACGCTTCCGCATTCATACATTTGCCAGTACATCGGATATTCATATCATCGGGAAGTTTGCCGATGAACGTTACGGCAGAACTTTAAATGAAAAAAGAAATACAATTCTAAAAATGTCGAAAGATATGGTAGCTTATGCCAAAACATTTACAGATGACGTTGAATTTTCCGCGGAAGATGCCGGCAGAACAGAAATGGATTATCTTGCCGAGGTTATTGAAGCAGCAATTGAAGCAGGAGCTACTACTGTAAATATCCCCGATACTACCGGATATACTTTCCCTTCAGAATTCGGAGCTAAGATTGCCGAGTTAAAAAAACGGGTTAAGAATATTGATAAAGCCATAATCAGTGTACACTGCCATAACGACCTCGGCTTGGCTGTTGCCAATTCCTTGGCCGGGATTGAGAACGGTGCTAGACAGGCGGAATGTACCGTAAACGGAATCGGTGAAAGAGCAGGAAATGCATCTCTTGAAGAAATAGTCATGGCTTTAAAAGTAAGAAAAGATATTCATCCTTTTTATACAAAAATTAATACTGAAGAAATTTATAATACCAGCAAAATGGTTTCATCATTTACAGGCATAATAGTGCAGCCGAATAAAGCTGTTGTTGGAGAGAATGCCTTTGCACATGAATCCGGGATTCACCAGGACGGAATGCTTAAGAACAGACAAACTTATGAAATAATGACTCCCGAAAGCGTCGGTGTTACGAAAACAAAAATCGTACTTGGAAGGCACTCCGGCAGGCATGGTTTAAAATCCCGGCTTGAGGAACTTGGTTATCATCTTTCAGAGGATGAGCTTAATTCGGTTTACCAGAGTTTCCTTGATCTTGCAGATAAGAAAAAAGAGATATACGATGAAGATTTAAGAACTCTTATGGGAGATCAGGTTTATACAAAGAAAGAAGAATTTTTTGAATTGGAATATATTCACGTAACGATGGGAACAAATTCAATTCCCACGGCAACTGTGAAAATAAAATGCACAGACGGCTATAAGCAGGAATCTGCAACCGGTGATGGTTCTGTTGATGCATGCTTCAACGCAATTGAAAGAGCGCTGGAACTTAAGCCTGAATTAGAATCTTATCATGTCCGTTCAGTAACTTCGGGTAGACAGGCTCTTGGAGAAGTAATAGTAAGAATAAGAAAAAACAAACATTCTTTTACGGGAAGAGGTGTATCCACTGACATAATTGAAGCGAGTGCGAAAGCATATCTGCAGGCATTAAATCAGCAGTTGCATCATTTCAAACATGAGGAAGAAGATTCAATCCGGCACAACGGAGCTTCTTTATCAGAAATATCACAAGCAGTATAAGGAAAAAAACGAAATGGGAATGACAATAACGGAGAAGATACTTGCAAAATCTGCCGGAAGGAATAGAGTTGAACCGGGTGAAAATGTTTGGCTTAATGTAGATGTCTTAATGACGCATGATGTCTGCGGTCCACCGACAATTGCAATCTGGAAAAGAGAATTCGGAAAAGATGCAAAGATCTGGGATAAATCAAAGTTAGTAATTTTTCCTGATCATTATATCTTTACTAAAAATCCGCATGCAAATAGGAATGTTGAGATACTTAGACAATTTGCAAATGAATACGAAATCCAAAACTACTATGATGTAGGCACAGAAAGATATAAAGGTGTATGTCACGTTGCCTTGGCTGAAGAAGGATACAATGTTCCGGGGACGGTTTTATTCGGCACCGACTCGCATACTTGTACTTCCGGTGCGTTTGGAATGTTCTCCACAGGTGTTGGGAATACCGATGCGGCATTTATTTTAGGCACAGGAAAAATATGGGAGAAAATCCCTCAATCCCTAAAATTCACTTTTGAAGGTGAACTGCCTAATTATCTTACAGCAAAAGATTTAATTCTTAGAATTCTGGGTGATATTACAACCGACGGTGCAACTTACAGTGCAATGGAATTTAACGGATCAACTATTTCATCGCTCTCCATGGATGAAAGAATGACCCTTACCAATATGGCTATTGAAGCCGGCGGAATGAACGGAATCATTCAGGCTGATAAAGTAACCAAAGATTACCTTAGGGAGAGAATAGATAAAGATTATGAAATATTCAGCAGCGATCCGGATGCAAATTATAAAGCGAAATATAGTTATGACACGTCGAAACTTGAACCTTTTGTAGCAAAACCTCATAGTCCTGATAACCTGGATACTGTAGCAAATGTTCAGGGGACTAAATTAACCAAATGCTATATAGGGTCGTGTACAGGAGGCAAGTTAAGTGATTTTATTGCTGCGGGAAAAATCATTTTTGGAAATAAAGTTAAAGTTCCCACTTTTGTAGTTCCCGCAAGCACAGCGGTGAGAAAACAGCTTGATGAGGAAACGATCAGCGGCATTTC
>DAISZW010000011.1:12799-27741 GCA_036824595.1 Ignavibacteriaceae bacterium | reverse complement strand
TAAATAATCTGAACATTAGTAAGGAAATAAATTTGAATGGAAAAAATAATTAAAGGGAAGGTATTTGTTTTAGGAGATAATATTGATACCGATCAGATTATTCCCGCTGAACATCTTGTATACAGTTTATCTGATCCTGAAGAATCAAAAAAATACGGTCACTTTGCTCTCTCCGGGGTTCCTCTCTCTAAAGCAGGTTTACCAGAGGGAGGAATTCCTTTTATTAAACCAGGATTAAATGAAAATTATCTTTCAGATTTCAGTATTGTTTTAGCCGGATCTAATTTCGGCTGCGGATCATCAAGAGAACATGCCCCTTTTGCTCTGCAGGTGGCAGGCGTTAAAGCCGTTATTGCTGAATCATATGCAAGAATATTTTACAGAAACTGCGTAGACGGAGGTTTTCTTATTCCATATGAAGCTCCTTTTAAAATTAATGAAAAAATTAAAACCGGCGATGAACTTGAAATTGATTTGGAAAAAGATAGTCTGAGAAATCTTACAACCGGTTTGAACTACAATTTAAGATCTTTAGGAGATATTCTTCCGATTATCGAAGCCGGTAATATTTTTGAGTATGCAAGAAAAACAGGAATGATCGTTTAGAGGTATAGAGTTAAGATTAAAGCAATTAATTTTTTTTAAGTTAAACTTTGGTATTCAATATGAAAAATGAAATTGAGCTATTTGATACTACTTTAAGAGATGGTACTCAGGGTGAAGGAATAAATTTATCTGTGCAGGATAAACTCCTTATTGCACAAAAATTGGATGAATTCGGTATCGATATTATTGAGGGCGGGTGGCCTGGGAGTAACCCTAAAGATGAAGAATTTTTTCAAAAAGCTAAAAATTTGCATTTAACCGGAGCACAGATCTGCGCATTCGGATCAACTGCGAGATCTCCTAAAAATATTCAGAATGATCCGAATCTTCAGGCTTTGTTAAAAGCGGAAACACAGGTTGTTTCAATATTCGGGAAGACCTGGCGTTTGCATTCGAAAGTGGGATTGGGTTTATCGGATATAGAGAATGAAGAATTAATTTATAAATCGGTTGAGTTTTTAAAATCCAGCGGTAGACGGGTAGTTTATGACTGCGAACATTTTTTTGATGGATTCAAGGATGATAAAGAATTCGCCGTAAAGATGTTGCTTGCAGCAGAAAAGAGTGGAGCCGATGTCCTGGTACTTTGTGATACAAACGGAGGCTCACTGCCGCAGGAAATTACTGCAATAATAAATGAACTAAAGGGCTTGGTAAAAAAACCTATCGGCATTCATGCGCATAATGATGCCGAACTGGGTGTTTCAAATTCCATTGCCGCAGTAGAAGCAGGTGCCGTTCACATTCAGGGGACAATAAATGGTGTCGGTGAAAGGTGCGGAAACGCGAATCTTTGCAGCATTATTCCTAATTTAATTTTAAAACTCAAAAAAGAAACAAGGAGAAAAGTAAATCTTGATCATTTAACTTCAGTTTCCAATTTTGTTTACGAGTTAATGAACCTTACGCCTAATACACGCCAAGCTTATGTGGGTAAATCTGCCTTTGCACATAAAGGAGGAATTCATGTAAGCGCCGTACTAAAGGAAAGCAGAATGTATGAGCATATTGATCCTGAAAAAGTTGGAAATAAACAAAGGGTATTAATATCCGATTTGTCCGGCCAGAGTAATATCCGTTATAAAGCGAAAGAGCTTGGAATAGATCTTTCCGATAAAAAAGAATTGAGTAAAAAAGTTGTCAATTACATTAAAACACTAGAGTATGGCGGTTTTCAATTCGATGGCGCCGAAGCATCTTTTGAACTCCTCCTAAGTGCAGAGACTAATGAGTTTTCTCCATATTTCCGGGTACTTGATTCCAAAGTAAATGTATTTTTTGATGATAAAGGACATTCAACTGCCGAGGCGGTTTTAAAGGTTGAAGTCGATGGCGAAATAGAACATACTGCATCCGACGGCGACGGACCGGTTAACGCCCTGGATAAAGCGCTTAGAAAAGCTTTGCTTAGGTTTTATCCTGAAATCTCATTAATGAAGCTTGTAGACTATAAAGTGCGTGTTCTGGATGAAAAGGAGGGGACGTATGCAAAAGTTAGGGTTATGATTGAATCAAGTGATGGAAGTGAGACATGGAGTACTGTTGGAGTATCCGCTAATATTATTGAAGCAAGTTTTCAAGCACTAAGTGACAGCATCAATTATAAACTTTATAAATTTCAGAAAAACAAGAAAAAAGAAACTGCCTGAAAAATATTTTCTGGAATTAATAAAAGGATCAATGCTTCCGCACTTGGAAGTTATTCTTCGATCTTTACTATTTCAATTCTTCTGTTTTTAGTCCTTCCTACTTCTGTACTGTTGCTTGCAACAGGATTTTCACTCCCTCTTCCGTTTAACCTAAATTGAAACGAAGGGAGCCCTTTCGAAACAAAATAATCCACAACTACCCTTGCCCGGTCTAAAGAGGAAAGCTTTAACTGCTCTACCGATCCCTGGTTGTCAGTATAAACTTCTATTCTCCACTTAGTCCAAATATCTTTAGCAAAAAATCTAGATATTTTATCGAGTACCTGAACAGCCTGCGGTTTAATATCACTTCCTCCCGGTTCAAAAACAAAATCCGCCGATATCAAAATTTTCTTAGTGGAAGAATCAAACTCTTTGGGCTGTACAGGTTCAATTACATTAATACCTTGTGCCGTACTTGTATCTATTTTTTCCGGAACTGCTTTGGAGGTATCAGGGCATCCGTCTTTGTTTACCGGGGTTCCTAGAGGAGTATTAGGGCATTTATCATCTTTATCATTTACTCCATCTAAATCGGAGTCTCTCTTTTCCTGCAGTATTCGGGTGCTCTTTGGACATCCGAATTCATCAACTAGTGTACCCAATGGTGTGTTTGGGCAATTATCATTATTATCATATACTCCATCAAGATCGCTGTCCGAGCAGCCGGAGGAATTTATTCTAGCACCTCTTGGAGTGTTGGGACATTTATCCAGATAATCAGGTATACCGTCAGAATCACTATCAACGGGACATCCATCCTTATCAACCTTAGCTCCAGGAGGAGTGTCCGGGCACATATCTTTTGAATCAATAACATTATCACCATCGGCATCGGAATCTTTGTCACCAAAGAGATGAAAGGATACACCCAGCAAGCCCACGGCATAAAAATCACTGTTAATGCCGGCAGGTTTATTATCTAAATAATCATCCGAAGTAAAATGCAATGCTAATCCGATATTTAAGCTTAGAAAATCCTTAATGGGAACTCTTGCTCCTACTTCTATATCATATGTGTTAGTTGTATTATCGTGTGAACCAAGTGAATCATCGGTTTGGAACCACAAATTAGAAATTCCGGCGAATATATAGGGAAAAAATTGATTATTCACGGAATAGGAATAAACTACACCGCCCCCTGCAAATGATATATCTGTTGTGAATTCTTTTGGCGTATGCAGCACGTCTTCACCCGAAAGATTTTCCAAACCGTAAAATGCGCGCAATCCGAAAACATGATTAGCTTTAATAGAGAAAAAGTACTCGGTGTTAAATGAACCCATAAGTCCGATCTTGTCGTTTTTATAATCAGTTTTTGGAATAGTTAATCCACCGTTAAGAGAGAGGATCAATCTTCCTGAGAAGGCATTAACTTCATGAAAAGTGCTTTGAGAAAAAGCATTTTCTGAAAATAAGGAAATGATGAAGAGAAAGAATGTAAATTTTTTCATTGCCCCCTCTTTTTCAACAGCCATATAGTGAAGATTATCATTAATTCTATAAATTGAATGTATGAACAATTAGGAGCCTTAAAATTAATATTTACAAACATAAAAAGACAGCTAAGATGATTAATTTATCATGCTGCCAAATATATCAAACCATTAATGGTTTTTTTACAAGGCTTCGGTAAAATTTTAGAGTTAGAAAATAGTAAGATTTACGTGTAATATTTACAATTTAACATATAAATTAAATCTTTATCCTTCAAAAATCTGGGTAAATATGATATTTTATAATATTTTCGACCTTTATATAATTTTAATTCGCATTCTGAAGCAAAAATTCAAAATGGTACATAAATAGCATAGAAGTTGCAATAACATTGTAATTAAAAAATAGGTTCAAAAAATACTTTGGTCTTATTGGAGGAATGAATGGATTTATCCAAAATAGCTTTTCTTGAAACGTATTCGATTGAAAATAACGGCGGTATAATGGGGGCTATACTAGTTACGGATTCAGAAACAAAACCACTTGAATTTAGAGTTACAGCACCTATTAAAACCACAAATTTTCAAAAAACACTCTATGGGGATGTACTTCTGGAACATATATTAGTTGAATTAATATCTGTTCCTTTAATAAGTGCAATTAATGAAGAGATTGATCTCATTTTAGTAAGAGATGGACTTTTCCTGGGAGCCAATAATAAACAGGGAACAAGAATAGTCAGAATTTCTAAGGAAGATGAAACTCGTTCCGGCAAATCAGCAGAAGCTTTCAGCTTAAACGGTTCTAAAATATATGTTGAAACTTCTAAAAAATATGAAGGTGAACTTCCTGAAATAAAAGACAAATTAAGTTCGATTGCTGAAACCAGGAATTTAGTTGAACCGTTTGACAGATTAAAGATAGCTTGCGAGCAAGTTCACCTGCAAAAAACCGGTGAATAAAAATTAATGTTAAAGCAAGTTCGAAAGAAAATTGCTTCCTCAATCTCCAATTCAGATGAACCCGAACAATTTCTATGGAATAAGTGGCTAAGAGCCCCTATTACTGAATATGAGGTTGTGACCTCTCCCATGGTTCAAATGTACGACACTGACGATTTAAATGAATGGATAGTATCCCCGTCGCTTCAGCAGGAAAACTTTGATTTTGCTCGCATAAGAGTATCAAAGAAGATCGAGAAATATTTTGTACCCAAAAGCAAAACGCACAAAATATTCTTCGGTTTTGGAGAAAGCAGCAATCAATCAATAAAGTTTTCTGAAAACAGCCCGTTGAAATTTTTCTATACCGCAAAGCTAGAGCAAAAGGATGCGGATATATTTTTGAATTTAAAAAAAGGAGATTCAAAAGAAACTTCTGTAAAGCTGAATCCGCAGCAAAAAGAGTCCTCTTTTAAGCTTAAGACATCAAAACCTGAAAATATAGATCTACCGCGCAACAAACCCGATTCACAGAAACCGAAAAATCTGGTAAATAAACAGGAAATGTCATCTGCAAAACTTAATGCGGATGAGAAGGAAAATCTTGTCAATTTAAAACCGGAAATCTACAATGTAGAACTACTAAATCTTGATGAAATCGGCAAATCAGTGTCATCGAAAAAAGATATTACCGATGCATTTTCTCCGATAAAAAGCAAAACGGAGATATCGAAAGTTGAAGTTCAAAGCCCGGATAAGCTTATTCAATCAATTGATTACAGTGAAAAGGATCAGAATAAAAAAGTAGCATTTGATAAAGTAAAATCCTCACCGAAAATATATAAGGTTAAAACCTCCGGAATTGAAAAAATTAATGCCCCGGTTTATTTCTTAAAAGACATACATCCTAAAGAGGTGAATGTAATAAATAACAATGCAGATATCTCAAAATATTTCGGTGCGGATGAAGAAGTAAAAGTCATTGATCCATTGTCTCTAGCCTCAAAGGAAAGCGATCAGAATTTATTGGCATCTATACTTCAGCCTTCAAGCGGCATCAATGAAGTTGAAAAGGAAGAATTATTATTACAATTGTACAATTACCAGAAGGAGGGAGCTCAGTTCTTAACTGAACATCAGAGGAGTTTAATAGCTGAAGATTTAGGCACAGGCAAATCGATTCAAGCAGTTGCCGCAGTAAGGATATTATTCAAACAGAAATCAATAAAATCTGCCTTGGTAATATGCTCGCAGTTTGATGTTGGAAGTATTGAAGCAACAACTGCTGCTAGAAATCCTTCCGGCTGGGCTGGGCATTTTTATAGTTATGCGCCTGAGCTTTCAATAAATATTATTAAGGGCGATGAAACGAATGAAAAACTTGAAAAACAGTCTCTAATTGAAAAATGGGCGACACAAACGTCTGTTTTCATAGCAGGATATTCATCTTTACTAAAATCGATTAACTATGAAATAATCGATAAAGAAAGATTAAAAAAATTCGACTGCATAATATTTGACGAAGCCCAAAATCTGATTAATAAAAATATAACCAGTTATTTTTCGGGACTAGAGACGGGAAAAACGAAATATATCCTGGGGCTTTCAAGCCTTCCGGCAGGACTATTTAAAAGCAGCATCGAACCTGTCTTTAAAAGCGAAAAGTCCAAATTAGAAATTCTTCAAAGGAAAAAACAAGAACTGGTTAAAGAATTGCCTTCAGTTATCAAGCAGGATTATTGGGTGGAACTTGATTCAAATCAAAAAATCGAATATGAAAATATTTTGTCGCAAGGGCGTGAAAAACTTGCACAGCTTATTCAGGCAGGAAATCCTTTTCTTATTCAATCTAATGTATTTACTTTAATCCATCAGCTTAAGCAAGCTAGTAATTTTTTCAGCAGCAGTGAAACTAGTCCTAAATCGGAGCTATTGTTAACGCAGCTTGATATCATTTCAAAAACTAAAAAGAAAGTTCTTGTTTTTTCGCAGTATGACCGGATGGGAACCCAGCGGCTGGAACAGGTTCTCAAGAAAGCAGGTATCTCCTCGATGGTTTATCAAACCGGTATGCCTGCAAAAGAGATGGAAAAAATTGTAAGAAACTTCCGGATTAGCAAGGATACAACTGCGCTTATTTTCGGATTAAAAGCAGGCGGGCAAAATATCAACCTTCCGGATGTGCATTATGTCATTCATTTTGATAATTGGTGGAATCCAATTACGCTTTGGCAGATTGAAGAAAAGATTAGTTCACTCGAAAACGGCGAACCGCTGAATATCTACAGCTATTTAACAAGCAATTCGGTCGATTTAAAGATTTATGAAATGCTTTCGAAAAAAGGGCTTCTTGATAAGAACACTATTGAAACTTTAAACCCGGAAAACATATATGAATTTTTCAGCAGTGAAGATTGGTTAAACATATTCCAGGTCCCTGGACAATCGGAAAAGGAGATGGAGGAGAAATTAGCCAAAGCTGCCGGTAAAATAGAAGAACTGACAATCGATGATTATCAGAATAAACTTAAAATGTTTTTTACACGTCTGGGTTATAAAAACTTAATCTTGAAGACAAATAAAAAGAATGATGAAGTTGGTGCTGCCGGTACATTCACGAGAAACGGAAAAGATACTAAAATGCGTGCAATATGTCTTTTCTCGAATAAAGAAAAGGATGTAAATTTTGACGAAGTCTTTAAGTATAGAGATGAGAAAACATTTTTTATTACTTTAGCAGAACAAAATAAAAAACCTCAAATCAGACTGCCTTTCAATGCATCTTATATAAACCGCGAGCTGTTTATTAATTACCTGGTTCATTTCAAACTAATTTAATCGATCATAATAAAAAACCCCAACGGACTATTGGGGTTAATTTTGGCTCCGCGAGCAGGACTCGAACCTGCAACCCTTCGGTTAACAGCCGAATGCTCCACCATTGAGCTATCGCGGAATCATTAAAAATAAGATATTAAACTTAATGCTTGCTGTAATTTTTGTCAAGCAAAATGAGGGGATAATAATTCTTAAATTCGAAAAAAGATAACTTATTTTGATGGGAAAATTTTATTGATTGAATCTATCATCTTTTCTCTGAATAAAGGCTTCGAAATAAAATCACTGAAGCCTGAAGCAATGAATTTTTCCTTATCTCCCGGGAGAACATATGCAGATACAGCAATTACAGGTGTTGCTTCAAATCCAGAAAGCTGGTGTATCATTTTTAGTGCATCCAGTCCATTGTATTCACCCGAAAGATTCATATCAATAACAATCAAATCGAACCGGTAAGATTTAAATAAAGGTATAGCTTCTTCAAAACTTACTGCAAACTTAATGTCTTTCAAATCTTTCATCTGCACTTTAAAAAGAATCTGAGAATCAATCTGGTCTTCTATATATAAGCATGTAATTTTACTTAAATCAATTTCTTTTTTAGAAGGTTTCGGCGGAGGAGTAGCCGGAGCAGGTTCAGGCTCAAATTCCTCAAGCACTAATTCCTCGGATGCTGATTCTCCTTCCCATTTTATTCCTTCTTCCAAAGGGAGTGTTTTAACCTCCGGTTCCTGTTTCTCCTCAACCTTAGCTGTTTTGACGGCCGATTTTTCTTTGGTTTTGCTTGTTTTTTCCTTCTCAACTTTTTTTTGTTCAATAGGAAAACCGAACGGAAACAGGAATCCATAATCAAGTTTATTCCCGTCTTTTACTAAAACTTCAAATCTGCCGTTTAAAAGGTTTAACAATTTTTTTGAAAGGTTTATTGAAATTTTCGAAACGCCGAATTCCTTTTCAACTTTTTCCTTTTGGAAAATATTATTCAAGCAGTCGAGTAAATATTTGGATACTGAAGAATGCTGATCACGAATAGTAACCATGAAAAATTCTTCATCGAGCTGGTATGCCGAAAGATATATTTTTTTCTCCCTGCTTAAACGGATTACCATTCTGATCAGCAGAGAGAGAAGGCTCATAAACTTTAATTTATCTGTTTTGAATTTTATTGAGGACGAAATCTTCCCATATGCAAATTCAGTCCCCCTGAGCCCTGAAAACTCTTCGATCTCTTTTTGAAGCTTCTCAACTACTTCCGTTATGAGGACCTCTTCGAAATTAATTTCATATTCGTTTCTCTGCAATGATGTAAATTCGGCAATAGTATTTAACGTGTGAAGAAGGCTGGCTCTATTCTGGTTAATAATTTTTGCAGCTTCTTTTTGTTCCGGAGTTTTAGTTTGTATACTTTCGGTTAGTTCCTGCACAAATCCCAGTATTGCATTAATTGGAGTTAGAATTTCATGAAATAAGCTGGACAGAAAAACAGGGGATATAGATCCTGTATCATCAGTATCTGCCACAGCAGGAGATTTACTTTCTTCAAATTTTACGGTAGCTACAATATTAAAGGAATCAACCTCATTTTTATAATCCAGAATAGGAGTAACAATTAATTCTGCATCAATTGATTCCCCCTCATGCTTCTTCATTTTGGTGATTATTATCCGAGGTTCTTTTAAATTTGACTGAAAAATAGACGAATTGATTTTTCCGCGTTCGTCATCGCTGGTTAATGTTGCAAAGGAAGCATCTTTAATCTCCTTTTCGGAGTAACCCAGTCTGTTCATAACTGCATTATTGGTTAGCTTAATAAAACCTGAAGGATCTGTAATAAATAATAGATCATCCGATTTATCAAAGGCCGATTTGTAAAGCCGTGACTTTTTTTCCAAATCAATCTTCTCAGATAAATCTCTGATGATATTCAGGTAAGCATCCTTGTCATCGAATTTAAGACTGATTTTGGTAAGTTCTACGATAATTAAAGAACCGTCTTTCTTTTTATGCTTGAATGGTCCGGTAAATACCCCTTCTTTTGAAGCATATTCGGAAGATTCAAGAAGACTTTGAATATCTTCAGCAGAATAAAGATCAGTTAAATCCATCTGCAGAAACTGTTCTCTATTATATCCATAAAGTGATAAAGCTGAATTATTTACATCCAGGAACTTTAGATTATCTTTGTCGTAAACAAAAATCGGTTCCGGATTTTTTTGAATAAAGGCGTTTACCATTTTTCCTCTGTATTTTAATTCATTTGATGTTTCTTCAATTAAAAGGGATACTCCTTCAAATTGATTATTACATCCATAAATCTTTTTTATGTGGAAATTAAAAAAGCCCTGACCAAAATTATATCCTATTGCCGGTCCTTTAAATTCAAATTTATCATCTTTTGAAGCCGAACACAAAAATTCATCGAATTTGCCGACCAGGTTCGCCGGAAAATGCCTAAATGAGAATTTTCCAACTTTAGAAAAATCGATCCCAAATAATTTACAAAATTCTTCCGTAGAATGTATTAAATTTTCTTCTCTGTTAAAATAAGCAAATGGGACAGGCAGATTTCTAATGATTTCCGGGTTTATATCTATTTCATTTTTATCCGCCTGTTCGAACCCAGCATATTTCTTTTGTGTAACGCCGATTACTGCAGTTACATTGTAGTCCGCATCCCGTAATGGGATTTCAATTGTTTGAAGCGAACTGTGCATCGACAGCCCCTTGAACGGTAATCCTTCAATTATCAAACAATTCCCGGTTTGCTTTAAATAACTATCGAGTGTCCAGTTAAATTCGGCTAAATAAGGAGCTAAAAAAGAATTCTCTTCTTTTCCTTCAATTTGAACTGCTTGCAGGCCGAGTGTTCCTGCTAAATTTTTATTCACCAGTAAGTAGATTCCTTCTGCATTTCGGACCCAGAAAATTTCTTCAAACTTATCTATAATAGAACGTAATTTTTCTTTCCCCAGAAAAGTAAAGGGATAACTTGTTTTTACTTTTGAAATAACATCGACAATTTCTTTATTCGCAATTAATTCTTCTACCTTATTTAGTTGAGTTTTTACTCTTGAAATTTCTTTTGCCTCAATATCGGGGTACTTTTTGCAGATTGTACACAGGATTAATTGCTGGTTATCTTTAATGTAATAACTTAGGATTAGTTCTGCATTAAAGATTTCTCCACTAATCAATTCAAGAGAGGATTCAGATGAAATAAAATTAAAGCTTTCAATTACATTGCCGATGAATTCTTTAAACCTTTCCAAAGTGGGAGGCGAAAAGACTTCATAGATTTTTTTGGCAGACGGGCAAAGCTTTAAAAGTGATTTTGCTTCTTCATTATAAAAAAGAATATCCCCATGGATAGAAAAAACTAAGAATGCATCCTTTATAGTTTTCCCCAAATGTTCTAAGAATCCGTTTTTTATATTGCTCCCTGTCACGGTAATTCCAGAATTAAATCAAAATTTGAATGACACTCTTATATAAGTTTCATAGGTTATTTAAATAGTTTTATCTTCATATTTTATTTAAATTAAATTCGATTCATTTTATTGCTAAAATATTTAATGGACTATAATCAATGTAACAGTTCCTTGATTCGCCAGGTTTTAAATCTTCAAAAAGCAGGCTGATTATTCTATTTGAACCAATATTGAGTACTTTAACTCTTTCGTCCGAGACAAATTCCAGATTTAAATAAACGTTCGTTATTCCGGAAATCTCGTTTAAATCAACATCAACCGCAACCTGTTTAGCCATGTTCTTCCCTGTATTGGAAATTTGAAGATAAACTCTTCTCTCACCCCTCCGGTCTGCATTAATTTCTAAATTCAGTTTTTTGTAAAGCCATTCCTGATATTCCGATGCAGTTGTTATCCAGACATTTTTGTATTTGAGATACCGGATCAAATCCTTCATCCTCTCTATCTGCATTATTTGAGAAAGGTGTTCAATTCTGAATTTTAAAATGTATAAACTATGAAGATTCAAAATACGATTTATCTCATCTTCATAAGCATCGGATTCTTCTGTAGACATCCCGGAATCCAAAGTAAATAAATTGTTAAAAAAAGACTCAAATATGGTTAATGATCTATCTCTGCCAATAATTTCAATTTTGGGGGAGTACACAATTGCCGAATCAGTTAATAAATAACTAAAGCCGGCTTTTTGGATTATTTCATATGTTTGTTGTGCAGAAAATTCCGGATAAAGTATACACCCCGAGCATTTGCTTCCGGTAATCTGTTCAAGTGTTCTCTTGGCTTTTTTTAAATCGTAAATTGCTTCCGCCGCAGATTCTTTACGAAGAATGTTATAGAAGGAAAAGTTCTTGTTTATAATCTCAGGTTTGGAATAATAAAAAACCCCGGTTTCCCCATATTTCCCAAGATTAGCAGCTAAAGGCAAATTCTCTATAGATTTTTCTGGACTTATAAAAAATGATGCTTTAATATTTTCATCCGATAGAATTTTCAGAATATTATAAATGTTTTGAATTGAATCGGACAATACCGGAGCTATGATTGCCGCAGCATCATACCCTCCCGGGAAATCTTTTATATATGCAATTGGTTTTTTAATAAGCCAATTAATTGAATTTGAAATAAACTTATCAAAAATCAATCGGTCATCTTCTTTGACCGAATTGATATAGAAATCCATCCAGACGAATCTGCCTTTTTCATTGATTCCGTAAGCAGCATTTAAGCTATTTCCGGTGTCCTCATTATAATTCTGGTTAAAACTTATTGGGGTAACATTTTCATTTGTTAATTCTATCTTTTTCCCGCTTAAACCAGCTGATATTTTCATTTTGTAACCGGCTGGAATACCTGAAGTTAAAGGTATCCCGCCGCGGAAAGCAGCGGTTTGATGAAGTTTCTTTAAATAAAAGGAATTTGCTATAGAATCTGCTATAACAGTTTCGGCAGCAAATCTGAGATTAAATACTTCCGAAAGAAAACTCCATCCTCGCCCGGAACCATCGTCCGAGTATTCTGCAGTTTGACCCGAAGCAAATAAACTTCCGCCGTTTTTTATATAATTTTTTAATTGATCTGCTTCTTGATTGCTTAGGAACACTGATTGAGGCAGCACTATTAGAACGTAATTGAAATGATCCCCATTTTCGATCGTCTGATCATCAATAATATCATATTCATAATTTCCATTCCGGAAAAATATTTCCCACTCCGTAAATTCATTATTAAATAATTCCTCAACTGAACTAAGTTTTTCAGCTGTATAATTAGAATATAGGACTGCAATTTTCGCCTTATTTCCATTAAATAGATTTTTAAAAGTTTCGGCGGAGGGAATTAAATCAGCAAAAGCAAAGCTTCCGAAAAATTCCTTAAGGATAAATAAATAAGCGGCGGCAGAAGCTAAAACTGTTATAAGACCGTAGAAAAGCATTAAAAAGAAATTTATCTTTTGATGATCACCGGCATCTGCCGAAGGTGATATATCTTTTTTTAAATCTAACGCCACCTTACATTCCCTGTTTTTTTATCATCTTTCGGTGAAATGTATCCTTCCGAAGTATACTTTAAGAACTTTGATTTTGACTTTCTGGATTCATTTGAAGCCGAATTCAGATTTTTTTCTTTTTTGATGTCCCCATCATCTCTTGAAGAAGATAGATTTAGATTTTGTTTTGTTTTTTTTGCATCATCTAACGGATGCACCCTCAATTCATCCGGAAATTTTTCATTTCCGTTTCTTATAGGTGTTACAAGTTCAGCTTCCAACTTAATAGGCGGCTGGATAATATTCCTTTTTCCTCTTCGTTCCCGGATTTTATAAAGGATATAAGCCCCTATTGCCAGCAGAAAAGTGCTGGCCGTTGCAGCTAGAATAATGGTTGATAAAATGGGAATTAATTCCATTTGTTTGCCCTCTTTTTTAAAATTCTTTTAACCCTTAATTTAGGCAGTACCTGCCCGTTCTACTTTACCCCACGTCATTTTTATACCAAGGAACTCTTCTATTGTGGAGATAGTTTTACATACATCCACAATTAAAATAAAAAATATCCGGTAAATAACTGAATAAAAAACCAGTCTTATTTCCTCCTTTTCTGCTGCGATGCAGTAGAGTGCCGCTATCAGATCCAGCAAAGTTAACGCGGCCCACCAGAAAAAAATCAGCGAAATATAGCCGAAGAAAAAAGCTGCAGTTATAAAAAATAAATAGGCAGCAATATTCATAACCGGCCAGATGAGAGCTTCATAAAACATTGTACATAAAACTATTGCATTACCGAAACTAAAGGGACTTACAAGAACATTTTTATTTTTTTTAAGAGATTGAATTATCCCTCTTGTCCATCTGTATCTTTGCTTTAAAAGCTGATAAAGCTTTACCGGAGCTTCAGTATAAGAAATTGAATTTGGTTCATAAGAAACTTTCCATCCCCTAGATAAAATTTTCAATGTAAGATCCGCATCTTCAGCAAAAGTATCGCTCGAGTAATATCCTGCCTGTTCAAGTGCACTCCTTCTGAACAGGCCGATTGGCCCCGGGACAATGTTTACAAGCTTAATATAGCTTTGAGCACTCCGGGTCAGATTTAATCCTTCGATATATTCAAGAGCCTGGAGGTCGGTAAAAAACATGCCCCGGTTTAAAACTTTTACGTTTCCCGCAACCGCTCCTACGGATTTATTGACGAAATGACGAACCGCAAGTTTCACTGAATCAGGGGTGAGCTGAGAATCTCCGTCAACACATAAAATAAACTCAGCTTTGGAAAACTTTATTCCTGCATTAAGTGCGCTGGCCTTTCCTGAGTTTTCTTTATTTATTACAGAAACTTTAATTTCATTGTACATCCCATTTCTATATCCAACATATGTTTCTGCTATTTCTTTAGTATTATCGGTTGATCCGTCATTAACAATGATTATTTCATAGTTTCTGTAATTCAATTTTAATAGTGAATTGATAGAAGACCTGATCAGTTTTTCTTCATTATAAACCGGAACTATTATAGAAATAAATGGCGAAAAATTCTCATTAATTTGAAATGTGTATTTATTGAGATTTAAATAAGCCATTAAGAGTATTGTTAAATATCTTAACAAGAGTACAGTTAGAAATACAACAAGAGCTGCAGAGACTGAATATTCCAGCAGCGATGAAACAGAATATGTTTTCCCGGAAAGAGTATAAATTATTGTAAATAAGAAAACGGCAGAAAGCAATCCGCTTACTATTATCCGGATAACGTATTTTTTATTAATATCGTTGTTAATTATAGAGTGCATGGGAGAATCAATTGAAATCTTTGCCCTCTCTATTTTTTCAACTGGATTCATTTGTACCAAATAACAACAATAATGCCATTGGGATCAATTTTTTTCATAAGAAATTGTTATAGAAGGACTATTTTTATTGAACTTTTAGTGGGTGAGATAAGTTA
>DAISZW010000011.1:0-12699 GCA_036824595.1 Ignavibacteriaceae bacterium | reverse complement strand
AACCGGCATATTGCTTTTGATTTTGGCAATCAGATTTATAAGATTTTTCGGATCCTCGCCTGAAATTAAGATTATAATTTTATTATTTATTATGCAAATTTTATCTTTCTTTTCAATTGAAAGCCTAACAGTATTCTGCAGCTGGGCAATTGTAAGCAGTCCATATTTTTCCGCCTCAGGATTTAACCTGAAGGAGACAAGATAAAACGGTACACCGGTAGCTTTGAATTTTGCAATCTGGTTGTTTAATACCAGATAAAAATCATCCACGCTGTAAAGGTTCGGGAAGGATATTTTTTCGGATGATGTCACGATATCAGCAAGTGATTTATACTTTGTCTCTTTTCCTAGAATAGGATTTATAATCTCCCGGGGGGATTTCTTAAAGTCTGTTACAACACCTTTATAAGGCTCTATAAAATAATTTGCTGAAAACTGCCCTTCTGCATGCCCTATATTGGGGGTAATAATCATCTTCCCGCCATTTATAATTTTCTCGCGGTCTTCATTCTTATGAAGATATATTATTCCGGTGGAACATTCGGCAAGCGATTCTACGATCGAAGTTGTTTCTGAAATTGCCGGATCACCCAGGATCAGCAGACTTGTTGCGCCTGAATCTTCTATTGCTTCAGTGGAGTCCAGAAATACTTCCTGTAAGTATTTAATATTTTTGAATTCAACAAAGGGGGTTAATTCATCGAAGACAATTTTTGCCGGTTGGTACTGTTCCACGAGGGGGATTATATCCTTAAAAAACTCGGCTAAAGAATCATCCGGATTTTTTTCTTCATTTTTTTCGGGAACGGCCACTTTGACGAGTATAATTGAATTCTGCTGCATATAATACTGCAGATCGAAATCAATTGATGCTGCATTGATCATCAATTCCTTCGGCCTTGTACTGGTAAGGTAAAGGCATATTCCTTTCTGTTTAACGCATTCAAATGCAAACTGAAGACCTAGTAATGATCGCCCCGATTTTTTTTGCCCTATGAGCAGGTATGTCCCTCCAACATAAAAGCCACCCCAAGCGTTATCAACCAGCGGAATACCAGACGGTAATAACTGTATCTTTCTTTTCATAAAGAATATTTCTTTATATTTTATCTAAAATTATGCCGCGGACTTGTTTCTAAAAACCCGTTTATATAATATTTTCCCCTTTGGTTTCTGCACTAAACAGAGACAGTGAATTTCTCTTGTTCTATTATGCAACAATTCTATTAGTATTAAAATACAAAAGCATCTGAAAATTATGAATAAAAAAGATTCAGATGCTTTAAATTTTATGAGAAATTCAGATCGTATTGCTTATTTCTGTAAGCCGCTAATTGATATTTCTTTCGGTTTTTGGGAAATTTGTTTTGTACACTTCATCCCAAAGATGCGAACTTACTCCAAAACCTTTATCTGCGTCCTGGAAATGATGCCGCATATGGTGTTTTTTCAGGAAGAGAAATACCCGGTTGTGTATTGGAAAATGGTGAACCGCATAGTGGGTCATGTCATAAAATAAATAACCTGTAACAAAGCCGACAAAGAAAGGAGAGACAAGATCAGTCCCAAGTACTGCATCAAAGAGAAAATAAAATAGTATTGCCAGCGGAATGCTTACGGAAGGAGGCATTACTAAGCGCCTGGAGTCGCTGGGATAATCGTGATGAACTCCGTGAAAAATAAAATGAACAGTTTCGCCGAATTTGGTTTTTGGTTTATAATGAAATATAAACCGGTGGAGTGTGTATTCAGTCAGAGTCCATACGAAAATTCCAAGCAGCATCAAAGAAAAGATCGTTGCCGCGGAAAAATTAAATACAACAATTGATCTGTAGAGGAAATAACCGATTACGGGAAGATAAATAATTAAAGGCACCGAAGGATGAACCCGGGATAAAGCTTCCATAAAATCGTTTTTAAACATCCTTACAGTTTCATCTTTATTGGAGATGAAATTTTTTGCCATAATTTTTCTCCTTTTTGAGGCTTAAATAACTTTTGGAAAAATCAAAGGATAAATAGTAAGATTAAAAAAAAAAAGTAAATTGTCTGGGTCACACTTTATAAGAAAAATTGGAATGATTATTTATTTTTTATCACGCCGATTCCCGGTAAACTATTAAGTGTGACTTTACCGGAGGTTATTTTAGTCCCTTCAAATAAATCATTGCTGATTAATAATGCTCCGTCCAGGTCCGCCCAGTCAGCCATAGGGGAGAGATGCGAAGCTGCAGAAATTGCACAGGAAGTTTCCGTCATACATCCGATCATAACTTTCATATTCAGCGAGCGTGCAAGAAGAAGCATTTTATGAGCTTCCCTCATGCCCGTGCATTTCATTAGTTTTATATTGATCCCGTTGTACACTTTATGCGCTTTTATTACATCTTCTAATCTTTGTACAGATTCATCAGCGATAGTAGGAATCGGGCTGTTTTCCGTAAGCCATGCCATATCATCAATTTGTTCTTTCGGCAAAGGCTGTTCAATATAGAGCGTATTCTTTCCCCCAAGCCAATTTATCATATCCAATGCATAATTTCTGTCTTTCCAGCCTTGATTTACATCCGCCGTAATAGGTTTATCGGTTACCGACCTGATAGTTTCAATCATCTCTTTATCCTTGTCTCTTCCCAGTTTTACTTTTAAAATTTTATACTCTTCAGCTTCTTTTACTTTTTGCCTGATTACTTCAGGAGTGTCAATGCCGATAGTGAAAGAAGTATAAGGAGTTTTTTCTTTATCAAATCCCCAGATGTTGTACCAGGGTTCATTTAAAAGTTTTCCTATCAAATCGTGAAGAGCTATATCGACTGAAGCTTTAGCGGCTGTATTTCCCGGAGCAATTAAATCAATATCTTTAAGAATATATTCAAGTTCAAAAGGATTATCATACTTTTCCATATTCACTTTTGATAAAAACTCGGCTACACTATGATGAGATTCTCCTAAATAAGGCGGCATTGAAGCTTCCCCGTATCCTATTTTTCCATTATACTCAATCTCGGTTAAAACCACCGGCGTTGTTTTCCGGGAATTTACTGCAACAGTAAACACATGTTTGAGCTCTAGAGTATAAGGTTTGTAAGTTAATTTCATTTTTCCGGCCGGATTATTTTTAATAAAATTTTCTTTAATGATATCATTTGGATAACTCAATAAGGCTGCGCCTGCAATAATACCGGAGTTTCTTATAAAATCTCTTCTTTTTTGTTTCATAAAAAACTGCCTGATTAATTATTTCCTTTTAAAGAATAATTTGTCAACAATTTCACGCCGTTTTTATTTATTGAAGTGATTATTCTTTTTGCTTTGATAAACGAATCATACCTGTAAGCGCTGAAGTTTTTTTTGCTTTTATCGAGACTATTAATTTTTATTCTTCCGGAGGAATGAATGAATTCATTTTGGCCAAGATAAAGTGCTACATGCTGAATCTTTTCCGGGATAGTGTCTTTTGCCTTTGTCCCGAAAAACAGAAGGTCTGCCGGCTGAAGGTTGTCAAAACCATTTTCTGTGTCTACCGATTCTCCCACATTTACCTGCTGCGAAGCATCTCTCGGAAGCTCTATGCCGTTCAATAAAAAAGTGATTTTTGAAAAGCCGCTGCAATCAAGTCCCTTTATAGATGTTCCGCCCCATAAATAAGGAATTCCAATAAATCTTTTTGCGGTTTTTAAAATCTCTTCTGCCGAAGGTTTTATATGACTAATCCAATCTTTATAATCGCTGGTTAATTTTTCCGGAATAAATGCAGTTCGTTTATCGGGAAATTCCACTTTTATAAAATTTTCGGCTTTATCAAGCTTTTTAAGAACATCGCCCAGTATGATGTCCGAAACCGGGAGTGATTTGTAATCAGGTTCGCTGTAGCATGTGCCGTACATTTCAGTAAAAATAATTTTTTCAGCCGAGCGCCATTCCTTCATTTCTTGTTCATCCATTAATTGAACCGCATCATATTCTGTCCATCCAAGATAATCATCGGGAGTTTGGATTTGCAGCCATCCGTCTTGTTTTCTATAGACTTTTACAACTGTGCCAAGCAGAGCTTGATTTGACATTTCAGCCCAATGCTTATGTTTGGTACGGATATTTGCTGCCGATAAGTTTATTACTCCATAAATTTTTCCGTTTAATTTTTTTGATGGAAGAAGTCCGATGTTGTCGAATATCCTGATATTCTCTTTTATAAGATTTTCAATTAAATATTTTTCTGCTTCCGGTAAATTAGTAATGCCGAAGAGAATAATTAAACTGTCTTTTCTTAATGCATCAACATTAAAAATTGAAGTTCTTTTATCCGGAGCGAATATAATTTCTGTTTTTTTAATTGCAAGTGCAGCTTTTTCAAGTTCATAATCCTGAGCCGGAACAGAAGCGGCAAGCAATAAAATAAATAATATTATTTTCATTGAATCGGTTTCATTTTATGTACAAAAATATATCATAAATGGATAAAGATTCAAAGATTGATGAATCCGTTAAAAAAGAATTATTATACTTGAGAGTTTAAAGAAAGCTGGGATAAAAAAAAATCGCAGCACAAGTTTCTGTACTGCGATTATTGAATAAGATAAATCAGGGGATTATCTGGTTATTTTCATCGTCTTCATTTGCAGCATGAGCAGCAGCCGGCTTATAAGCCGTATTCGATTCAGTGCCGGCTAATTTAATTTTCCCTTCGCGTATATTTTTATACAGGAGATCATTCTCTATGAGATAATAGAATTGTTTTCTGAATTCCTCGAGGGATATTCCGCAGGTTGCAGCATATTTAGCAAGTTCATGCGGATCTTCAAAATCAGCCTGGTGAAGGCGGAGCATATACCGGCGTGCAATGAAGAATGTTTCAGAACTTGGATCAACCATTCTCACTTTTGTTTTTCCGGTCAAAGGATCGAGAATATCTTTGAAATAAAGAGGAACAAAACGTCCGTTTTGAATTGAAACCATTGCTCCGTTTCCCCCGCCAAGAATGAACTGAGCAGCAGAGAATCCCAAATCTCTGGTATATTCCATGTCAAAAGGTATCGGATCGGCGCACCGCAATTCATAACCGATATTTTTGGCAACAATAGTAGTCTTCAAACCGAATTCTTTTAATCTTTCCTGAACTTTATATTTTAATATTTCTCCAAAATTTACCTCGGCTATACGGATATTATCATGAGCATCTCTTTCAATGTTTACCAATGTCTCAAGGTCTTTAGGATTCAAATGTTCAACCAGACCTTCGGCTATTATTGCCACTCCGTCTTTCTTCCCGTAACTCATTCTTTTAATTATTGCCCCGACAAGAACATCAACCATGTGAGAAATACCAATAACTTTATTAGAAAATTCTTCAGGAATTAAAGTTAATGTTGCTCCAGCAGCTTTACCTATTCCAAGAGCAAGATGCCCGGCTTTACGTCCCATTGACACTACAAAATACCATCTTGAAGTTGTCTGGGCATCAACCATTAAATTTTTTACAAGCTCGACACCTATATGCCTGGCTGTTTGGAATCCGAATGTAGATATCCCGTGCGGCAGATCGAGGTCGTTGTCAATTGTTTTAGGCACATGAACTACTTTAATTCTTCCGGCTGCCATTTCATCAACTTTCATTGCGCTGTAGGCAGTATCATCGCCGCCGATTGTAATTAATTTGTCCACATTCAGTCTCAGCAATGAAGTAACTGTATTTTCAAGATGCTTTTTATCTTTTGTAGGATTCGCTCTGGATATTCCGATATAAGAGCCGCCTCTAAAATGAATCCGGCTGACATTTTGTATTGTTAGTTCCTTATAAAAATTTATATCGCCTTCCATAAGCCATTTAAAGCCGTCTTTAATTCCGAGTACTTCTACTCCTTCTACTATTGCTCTTATGGTTGCGGCGCCAATTACACTGTTTATTCCGGGAGCCGGACCTCCGCCAACGAGAATGGCAAGTTTTTTAGGGGCTATTGACATGAACGAACTCCTTACTAAAGTTATTTTGTAATTATGTTTTACTAAGCTTATAGAACCTTAAGCTTCGCAAATTTTAACATTAATTGTTTAATATTGTTTCCTTCGAAAACTACTGTGGCTTTTAACGTATCGCCGGCTCCTGTAACATGAGTTACTTTTCCCAAACCGAACTTATCATGCATTACACGGCTTCCCGGGTGCAGTGTTTTATCTTCCTGGTTAAAGTCAACATAATCTACATTTTCAAAGTATTCATAATAAATTTCTTTCTTTGTCTTCCTGGCTGATTTTCTTCCGATGCTTCCATTTACTTCAGATAAGAGTTCAGGTTTTAATTCATCTATAAATCTTGATCTGCTCTGGTAGGCAACTTCTCCGAATCTGTAGCGGGACCTGGCATGAGATACATAAACCTTCTGCTTGGCTCTTGTTACAGCCACATAAAATAGTCTCCGTTCTTCTTCAACTGTGGAATCGGAGCTGAATCTTTTCGACAACGGAAAAATATCTTCTTCGCAGCCCGATACAAAAACTACAGGGAACTCCAGACCTTTCGCACCGTGAATTGTTAAAAAGGTTACGGCGTTTTTTTCCTCCTCATAGGTATCAACATCGGATAAGAGAGATATATTTTCAAGGTATTGCTCAAGACTCGCGGCATCTTTGTTTGCTTTAGAGAATTCACTAAGCTCGGTAAGAAGCTGGTCTATATTTTCCCATCTTTCCATCGATTCCTGTGTATTTTCCTCTTTAAACATTCTCATAACACCAAGTTCATCAACTAAGGCACGGGAAAGTTCGCCAACTGAAAGCTTATCTTTTAGTTCGATATACTTATCTAAGAGAATTTTAAAATGTTTTACGTTTTTCTGAATTCTTTCCTTTATATCGATCACTTCGAATACCCTGCCCATTGTTTCATAGAGAGTAAGTTCATGTTTTCGGGCAAAAGCAATCATTCTTTTAATTGTTGTGCTGCCTATTCCTCTCTGCGGAAAATTCATAATGCGGAGAAGACTTTCTTCATCATTTTGATTTGAAATCACTCGCATATAGGCAAGAACATCTTTAACTTCCTTACGTTTGAAAAATTCAATACCGCCGATAATTTTATAAGGAATTTTTTCTTTTCTAAATATATCTTCAAGTGCCCTGGATTGTGAATTAGTCCTGTACAGAATGCCGAAATCTTTAAGCATTAATTTCTTTTTTGAAATTTCTTTCTTTATATACTTGGCAATCTGAAAAGCTTCATCTTTCTCATCGGAGCATTTTATTAATGTAAGAAGTTCGCCGTCGTTATTTTCAGTCCATAATGTTTTGATCAGCTGCTCTTTATTGTTTTTAATAACAGATTCTGCAGCCTGAAGAATATTTTTAGTCGAACGGTAATTCTGCTCCAGCTTAAAAATTTTATGCTTCTGAAAATCTTTTTCGAAGTCGAGCATGTTGCCCAGATTTGCACCGCGCCAGCTGTAGATGCTTTGGGCATCATCGCCTACAATGCAGATCTTTCCGTCCCTTGAGGTAAGAAGTTTTAATAATTCATATTGAGCTTTGTTGGTGTCCTGAAATTCATCAACCAGGATGTAGCTGAATTTCTTTTTATACTTCTGATGAATTTTTTCGTTTAAAAGGAACAGATTAATCGGATTGAGCAGAAGATCGTCAAAATCCATTGAATTATTTTCCAGAAGCCTTTTCTGGTACTCTTCAAAAATCTCCGCGATTTTCTCATCCATCGGGGATTTTATATGTTTTTTCCTGAACTCATCCGGCATGATCATATGGTTCTTTAAAAAACTAATCCTGTGCCTGACCATATTAGGAGAAAATCCTTCAATTTCTATATTGAAATTTGAAAAAATATTCTGGACGAGTGAAAGTGAGTCTTCCGTATCGTAAATAGAGAAATTGCTTCTATATTTAGTATTCTTTGATTCTATTCTTAAAATCCTCGCAAATATTGAATGAAAGGTGCCCATCCAGATTCCTTCGGCTTTGTTGCCGACTAGGCTTTTAATGCGGCCTTTCATTTCATTAGCAGCTTTATTTGTAAAGGTAAGTACAAGTAATGACTCAGGTTTATACCCGATATCTATTAAATAAGCCACTTTATAAGTTAAAACCCTGGTTTTGCCGCTTCCTGCCCCTGCCACTATCATGCTCGGACCGCTGTCATACTCAACTGCTATTTTCTGCTCATTGTTAAGTTGTTTTAGGTTTATCATACACCCTTTTGATGGTTAACTTGTGATTTTTTGAAGTGCAAATATATCGATTAATCTTCCCATTTGAAAGGTATGAAAAAAGTGAATTCAGTGCTTTTTTAGAATTGAACCGGGGCTTTTTAAAGAAAAGACTCCTCAGTGAATTTTCTAATATTCACTTTATTTTAGCAATTTTGAAGCTTTTTTATCAATTATCCATTTTGTGTTCCCAATTACCGGGATTATCTGAGAAGCTGGAAATGTCTTACCTTCTGGCGAATTTTTTAGAACAGTCTTAAGAATGCCGGCTTTTGACTCTCCTATAACAAGAAAAATGATTTTTGCAGAATTATTTATGGTTTCTTTTGTAAGAGATATTCGTTTTTGGCGGTTTGGATTTTCAGTAAGGCCGCAAATATTTCTTCTATCTGTAAAGAGAAGGCTTTTTCCCGGAAATAATGAAGCTGTGTGTCCGTCTTCTCCCACACCCAAATAGATCATGTCGAAACGGGGAAAACCGTTTTCATCTTTTTTAACATATGAATCGATTTCTTCAGCATAGCGAAGAACTTCTTCATGCAGATCATTTTCTCCTTTTATCCTATGGATATTTTTGTCAGGAATTGGAATATGGCCGAATAGAATTTTTTTTGCCGTGCCGAAATTGCTTCCGGGATCATCCGGAGGAACCATTCTTTCATCTGCCCAAAAAAAATGGATTCCGCTCCATTTAATTTTCTTTTCAAAAAAGGGAGCGGTTAATTTTTCAAGCATAAGTTTCGGTGTGCTTCCGCCCGAAAGAGCAGCAAAAAAATAATCATTCTCTTTCAGAACATGATTCACTGTCCTTTCAAATTCTTTTGCTGCTTCTTCTGCAGCTATTTCCGGGGAATCAAAAATTTGTACGTCGTTCATTATAACAAAATTATAAAATACCAACACCTAATCCCACAGCAATAAAAATCAGCATAATACCGACTAGAGTTTGAATAAATTTATAAGTAATTTTTTTCAGTAATCTTCTCCCTATGAAAGCTCCGATAAATGCAGACACTGTGGCAGTAAAAAGAAGCCAAAAATTATTAAATAATTCAGGAGATAAAAAATTTGTACTGTAAACAAGCAGTCGGGTTGTATCTATCATTACTGCAACCGCAACTCCCGTTGCAATAAAAGTCTCTTTGGCAAGATTAAGCCTGATAAGAAAAGCACTTCTCAAAGCACCCTGGTGTCCTGATAACCCGCCGAAGAAACCGCTTAATAGACCTCCGACGGGTAAATATTTTTTCTCAAACCTGTATTTTTTTTCAAATCCGGGAATCAGTTCCAACAAGGCAAAGATCAAAATAAGAAATGCAATAACAATTTTAATTAATTCTACCTGATAGTTTCTACTAAGAAAATTATAGCTTGCCAATGGCTCAGTGCCGGAAAGATAATTCAATATCTCTGCTCCGAAAAAAGCAGCTGCTATTGCGGGGATGCCAAAAACGGCAACTGTTTTAAAGTCGGTAAACTTTGCTAAAAGAAAAAGTTTAAAAACATTATTAAAAAAATGAACAATCGCTGTAAGTGCTATGGCAATATTTACAGGAAAGAAAAAAGCGAAGACCGGCAAAAGAAGCGTTCCTAATCCAAACCCGGAGTACATAGTTAACCCGGAAGCGAATAATGCAGCGGCAGAAATAATTACATATTCCATTTAATGCAATCTTACATAATATTTCTGTTTGTGCAAATGAGTAATTACTTTTGGAACAGCATTCATTAATGTTTAATTAAAATGAAACAAAACCTAATTCTATGGACTGCGGCTTTTATAATAACTTTTTTATCCGGATTCCTGGACAGCATTTCTTCTCCTAACTACCCGGTAAGCGGGACAATCGGAGTCGGCGGGGAAAAAGTATCTTACAAGTTTGACAAAATCCACCATGGAAATCAGCCGTACAAGTTTATAATCAGGACCGACATTGATACTTTAGAAGGAAAAATTGAATATAAAGCAAAAGAAGAAACCAATTGGAAAACAGTTACCTTAAAATCTGCAGATAATATTCTTTACGGGCAGATACCGGCTCAAGAAGCCGGAGCGGAACTGGAATACAGGGCAGTTATCTTTCACATTAATAAAAATTATTTTCTCCCTTCACAAAAGCCGGTTTCAATAAAATTCTTCGGAAAGATTTCACCGTTTATAAATGCACTCTATTTTTTTACATTATTTTTGGGAATATTATTGAGTACTAGATCAGGACTCGATTTTTTTAATGAAAACGAAAAAATAAAAAAGCTCAGTCTGCTTACCGCTGTGCCTTTTTTTGTAAATGCTTTTGTTGCAAGCCCGTTAAGAAAAACTTATGAGCTGGGGGGAATCGGGAATAAAGTACTCCCTTTATCGGAGATTTTCCCCCTGGGCAATATTATTTTATTCTTCTTCTGGATAGTAACAGTAATTGTAATTTTCAATATAAAGGGATATAAAAAAGCAGTAATCATCTCGGCAGTTATTATTTTAATATTATTTCAGATCCTTTTTTCTTGAACTTTTGATTATATCACCTATTTAATAATCTTGTTTGTCACAGTCCTTTCATCCTGATCACTATTAAATAAAAATCATTTTTTTGATAAAAAAATATGAAACTGATTTGTTTTGTATTATTAATCTCTTCTCAAATATTTCCTCAAAGACTGATAATAGATCATTCTAAAGTAAATGTAGTTAAATTTACTGCTGATGCTACATTGGGAGACTTTGAGGGGACAACAAGCTCGATTGAAGGGTTTATTCAATTCAATGGGATGAAATTTAGTCTAGGTGGAAAACTTGAATTTAAAGTTTACCTGGATTCTATCGATACAGGAATTGGATTGCGAAACACTCATATGCGTGATAATTACCTTGAGACGGGAAAATATCCCGCAGCAGTTTTTACCGGGGAAATAACTAATCTTGATACGGTTTCACCTTCTGAATTTACATTAAAAGCTGAAGGCAGTTTTAAGATTCATGGAGTTAAAAGAAATAAAGTTATTGAAGTTAAGATTTTTAATTATGGTGAGTTATATAAATCAGCCGGCGACTTTATCCTTAGACTTTCGGAATTTAAGATTAATCAACCGTCTTTTCTTTTCAACTCTGTTGACAACGATATTAAAATACATTTGTCTCTTTATTTTAGGAAAGTCTAATTTAAAATCTTAATTATTTCTTGATGAATAGATTGTGAGGATGCAATGATGCTATTCCCTTTTACAGGATCATTTCCATGGTAATCAGTGATTATCCCTCCGGCTCCCCGGATTACCGGAATCAAAGCCATTGTATCCCACGGCGACATTATTGGATCAATCATTATATCTGCAAAACCGGCAGCGACAAGATAGTAACCGTAGCAGTCGCCCCAGTTTCTCAGCAGTTTCACTTTTTTTACAAGTGCATTAAACCTGTTTATATTCTGGAATTTCTCAATATCAGGAATATCGGTTACCAGCATAACCGCAGAAGATAATGAATCGCAGTTTCGAACTCTTACTTTTTTATTATTCAATTCTGCACTATAATTATCTCCTATTAAAAATTCATTTAAAACCGGCAGATTGATTGCACCTAATACCGGATCCCCGTTTTTTAGTAAAGCAATTAATGTCCCGAATAATGGAGTGCCGCATATAAAACTTTTTGTCCCGTCAATGGGGTCGAGTATCCATTTAAATTCAGCTTCAGGATTGTAATTGCCGAATTCCTCGCCTAAAATTCCATGTCCGGGATACTCTTTCATTATCAGCTCACGCATCGCCTCTTCAGATTTTTTGTCGGCTAAAGTTACAGGCGAAAGATCCTCTTTTACTTCAATTTGAATTTTAGTACGGTAGTAATTGTTAATAATTCTGGCACTGGCATCTGCAAGTTTTTTGGCAAATTTCTTGTATTCTTCGATCATTTCAGTACTTGGAAAATTATCCATAATCGTATTTATTTGTTAAATAATTTTATTTCCGCATCTCAAAATAACTTATTATTTTTGCGGCTCAAAATAAACTAGAAGGAATAAGGTAAAAAGAAAATGAAAACTATCGGTTTACTTACTGTGTCAAATATTTTCATGACTTTTGCATGGTACGGGCATCTTAAATTTAAAAATCATCCCATTTGGATTGTTATTTTAGCAAGCTGGGGTATTGCATTCTTTGAGTATATTTTTCAAGTTCCGGCAAACAGAATAGGCTATGGTAAATTTAACGGGGCAGAGTTAAAAACAATCCAGGAAGTAATAACATTACTTATATTCAGCATTTTTTCAGTGCTTTATCTTAAAGAAGATTTTAAATGGAATTATGCCGTTGGTTTTTCTCTGATAATTATGGCAGTATTCTTTATTTTCAAAAAGTGGTAAGAGATAGTATTTTTCGTTTCGGCAGAATCCAACAATCATTATATTGCATTTTCAAAATAGAAAAAATTTCAAAACCGGAGAGATGGCAGAGTGGTTGAATGCGGCGGTCTTGAAAACCGTTAAGGATG
>DAISZW010000256.1:0-3615 GCA_036824595.1 Ignavibacteriaceae bacterium | reverse complement strand
CTCCTCTTACATACAATCCAGAGGTCATTTCGTTTGCCGTTTGAATTCCGGGAAGAAGCTGCAGCGCTTTAAAGATTGCAGCCTCGCCGCTTAAGGACGGAAGCTTTGTTAAAAGCTCAGGCGGGATATTAATTGTACTTATCAGTGCTTCTTTATTTTTTTCACCCGTAATATAAATTTCTTCAAGATTGATATTTTCTGCAATCATTTCAAAGTTGTACTGGACCGATTTACCGGCAGAAGCAATCTCGACTTCTCTTATTAACGGCTTATATCCTATGTACCTTGCGATTAAAAAATATCTACCTTTTGGAACTCCAGGTATAGCATAGAAACCGTAGCTGTTTGTAACCGTACCGGCGAAAGGCGGGTATTGAGTATTTAAGCTGTCCTTATAGAGCAAGATATTTGTCCCGTAAAGCGCCTCACCCGATATGCCATCGGTAACAAAGCCGGAAATTTTTGCCTCATTCTTTTGAGCATAAATATTAATTGAAAATAGGAATATGAAGAGCGCTATGCAGTAAATATTATTATTGGTCATACAAAAAAATTTGCGTTTGAATATCTAAATTCCCCCGCGATGCTCTAGAACGGCTATTTGATTACTATTAATTTACAGCTTTTAGTTAAATTATCATATACAAGCCTGCTGCTGGGATTATCAAGAGAAATTCTGTAAATATAAATACCGCTTGCCAGGCCTGCAGAGTTAAATTCCACGCTGTACTTTCCGGAGTCTTTACTTTCATTTACAAGAACTTTCACTACTCTTCCGAGTATATCATAAACAATAAGCTTAACAAAGGCAGGTTCAGGGAGATCGAACTTTATTATTGTGGAGGCATTAAAAGGATTCGGATAATTCTGATAAAGAACATATTGTCCTGGTCCTTTTTTTCTTAAGGGAGCACGGATTTTCTGATTGCTAATGCTGTCTACTAATGAATAATAAATTAATTCCGCGGCCTGAGCATTTCTGCGGAGCTCGGTAATACAGTTAAGATTATCCATACCGAAACCTCCGACCAATGCAATGACTACTTCAACCGTATCATTCAGTTTCATATCAAAAGGCCCGGAAACAATGTACATCCTTCTGTCGCCAGGCCTATGGTAATTACCGTCGATTTTACCCGTGCCTGAAACTGGATCACCAGGCAGAAGATAAGTGCCGTATGCTGATTTCTCAGCTATGGTATCAGGGAATGGGGTTCCGTCCCATTTTACTCCATTCATTAGATTATATTCCTGGAGCGCTGCATCTCCCCAATCAATTTTATCTAAATCAACTCCAGGCCCCCATCCAGGTAAATAATATAAAAACGAACTCATCGGTTTTTCATGTACATATTTATATCCTTTCCGCCACCTGAAATCAATTACCGCACTGTCTGCAAGATTGTCTGTTTTACAAGCAGCACCTTGAAGAATTGTATAACCTGCCGAGAGACCTAAATGAGGTTCCCGATAATAACTACTATTCAGTTGGGCATCATATGCATACCCCAGATTAAGAGAAGTATCGCAGCCGACAAAATCGTCGACAGCAGCATAAATATCTGGATCAGACCATTGAGCAATGTACATTCTCTCAATATAAGAGCTGCTGCCGGAAGACGGCAGACCTTTATAAATTAATTTTACTCGTTTGAATGCTATATTTCCTGTTGTTCCGGGATAATTATAAGCCCAGTAAGTTTCCTGTGTTTCAATGCCCGTTGGGGAGGAAGCAAAAAGCGTTTCAGACCTGTCATCGTTATAACATATCCAGATTGTCTGCGGAGCTGAAGGAACTCCCGGAATATCTATTTCAGGATCATACTTATTATTTTTATCTGCATCCAAATAGGGAGCTCCCATATCCCCCGGCCATTCTTTCCAATCTTTTTCATACTGATTAAAAATTTTCTGCTTCATGGAATCATCTACATTATTCGGATTAACAAGAAAAAAGCTAGCGGCATCATTTGTAAGATCGGCAGTTAAATAATCAGGTCTTACTCTGAATAATCTTGTAACCGGCTTATTTCCGCTTCCGTACTCGGTTCCATTCACCCTGATAATTTTTTCATTGCCATCGTATACTTTTCCTCCCCACAAAACACCTTCGCAGAATATAGCTCCTGATTTACCATGTGAAAAAGCTCCGTTATAAGATTTGTCAATCAGCCAGTCATGAAACCCGTCGTTCTTTACCCAGGAGCTGACATTATTTATATCCATTACACTTTCTAAAGGGTCCTGACTTCTTATAGTTGAGATTAAGAGAATTATCAGAACAAAAGTTTTGATAAAATTGCGGCATAAGCGAATTGATTTCATAATCTCTCCCTTAAAGAACCATCTTATTTAATATAGAGCAGCTTGTTTGTTTTAGTTAACCCGTCATATACAAGTCTGCTGCTGATATTGTTGAAAGAAATTCTATAGATATAAACACCGCTGGATAATCTAAATGGATTAAATTCTGCTTTATAAGATCCGGCGTTCTTCATTTCATTAACTAGAATTTTTACTTCTCTTCCAAGTATATCGTAAACAACAAGCTTCACAAATGCAGGTTTGGGAAGCTGGTATTTTATAAATGTAGACGAGTTAAAGGGATTCGGATAGTTCTGATATAAAACAAAATTCCGGGAATTAAGTAAATGTTCAGGAAATTCAACTTTCAAATCACCATCTGTCATCTGCCGTACAAAAATCTGAAAGAGGTGAGCTGCCAGACTAGCATGATATTTTAAATGAGTAATACTGTTCAGATGATCAGTACCTAATCCGCCGACTAATGCCAAAGCAACTTCTGCAGTATCGCCAACCTTCAATTTAATAGGGCCGTTAACCAAATACATATGTCTTTCCCCGGGCGGATCAATTATTCCGTCAAGCCAGCCAGTGCCCGTGACTGGATCGCCGCTATTCATATAGGTCCCAAATCCTATAAATTCGGGTCCAAGGGCATTGTTTGAAGTTCGTCCATCGGGCCTATATCCTCTCATCATATTATAGAATTCTAGTGCTCCCTGATAGTTATAATCAGGATCTCCCCATGAGTCCCCTGTTTTAAAAGCAATAAAAACCGTCAGCGGTTCTGGATGATAATATTTATAATTATGCCTCCACTTAAAATTTACAATTGCGCTGTCCAGAGGATTTCCTGTCCAATAAGCTGTACCCTGCAAAAAAACAGAACCTACTGCCGGAGGAGCCGTTAAAAATTCACTGTAAACAGCATCGAAATCTCTTGCATTATAAACATACCCCATATTTAAAGATGTATCGCACCCAAGTAAATCGTCCGAAGAATTTCCAAGAACCTGGTCTACCCATTGATTGATATACATGCTGTCGATATATGAATCCGGATTTGAAAATTCATTCCCTTCGTAAATTATACGAGCATGCTTGAAAATTACATTTCTTAAATCACTGTAGATTCCAGCGGTACTGTTGTTCGCATAAGCCCAGTAAGTTTCCTGAATATCGAGACCTATTGCCGGACAGTCAAATAAAAATGGAGAGTCCGAATCATTATAATTGATCCAGATTGTCTGGGAAGCCCCGGGTATTCCGGGAATATCAAAAACAGGATCATAACTGCCGTTTTTATTTACA
>DAISZW010000255.1:0-3622 GCA_036824595.1 Ignavibacteriaceae bacterium | reverse complement strand
CTTTCGATGTACTGATTATTGGTGGCGGAATCCATGGCGCTGCTTTAGCATGGCTGGCATCACTCAATAATTTCAATACCGGATTGATCGAGAAAAATGATTTCTGCAGCGGCACTTCATCAAATAGCCAAAAAATCATTCACGGAGGATTAAGATATCTCGCCAGTTTGAATTTTAATAGAGTAAGACAGTCCATTCATGAACGGACGAGACTTCTCTGGATTGCTCCGCATTTAATAAATCCGATGCCATGTATTATTCCTGTGTACAATCACGGTTTTTCGGGAAGTGAAGGAATGAGGATCGGATTTAAAATTTATAATTTTTTGAGCAGCAATGGGAATAAATTGCCCGATCCTGAAAAGCATATTCGGGATAGTTCTTTCATATCTAGGAGTGAAGTTCTTGAATTAATTCCGGGTTTAAATTCTTCTAAATTGCTGGGCGGAGCCAAATGGTATGACGGTTTTTGCTGGAATACGGAAAGACTTGTAATCTCTTACTTGAAATCTGCCGCGAAGTTTGGTGCAGTGTCTGCCAACTATGTTTCTGCAGAAAAACTTGTTGTAAAGAATAATAAAGTGGAAGGTATTACTGCTTCTGATAATTTAACAAAACAGCCGTTTTTTATTAAAGCAAAGAACGTAGTGGATTGTACGGGAACATGGATTAACCGAAGTTTATTTAATGAGAAGATGAAATTAGTGCACCCTGTGATTTCAGGAATAAATATTGTTACCCAAAAGTTATTTAATCATGAAGCAGCTGTTGGTTTATCCAGCAAGAACGAAAAGTCGAGGTATTATTTTATTGCTCCGTGGGGGGATAAATCAATAATAGGTACGGAATGGTTTTATGAAAAAGAGAATAGTAATTCTTTTAAAGTAGATGAAAAAGAATGTCTGCAGTTTGTAAAGAATGTAGGCTCTGTTGATCCCTCATTTAAGATAAATTTGGAAGATATTTCCTATGTGCAGAAAGGATATGTTTTTGGAGACAAAGTAGGAAAAGATCCTTCTGCTTCTTTAGGTGATTTTATTATTCAAGGATTTAATGAGCATTCAATTTCCGGGCTGTTGAATGTAATTGGTGTAAAATATACAACAGCAGCATTTGTAGCGGAAGAAATATTAAAGAAAATAAATCCTTCTGTAAAGCGGAAGAAAATATTGGACCAGCCGAAGCTGGTTGGGGGCGAAATTGAAAATCTTTCGAAATTTAAAAAAGAAATTCACGGAAAATTTTCGGGAAAAGCAGCACCTGAAGAAATTGATTGGCTGTTTAGCAATTATGGATCTGAAGCGGAAGAGATCTTCAAGATGAAGAGCAGCTTCAACGGGAAAAAAGATCTGATGGCTGCTTTAACTATTTTTTCCGTAAAAGAAGAGATGGCACGTTCGTTATCGGATGTTATTCTGCGGAGAACCGGGATTGGATCTGCAGAAAAACCTTCCGATTCCGATATCAATTTTATCGCAGATACTATGGCTGAAGAATTAAAATGGATTAGTGAAAAAAAAGAAAAGGAAATAAATCAATTAAAGAATCATTATCCGGCATTCATTTCCGGATATGCCGAAGAAAAGACAATAAACTGAATTCAGAGATGAAAATATTGTTAATGGCCCCTCACCCGTTTTTCCAGGAACGGGGAACACCGATAGATGTGTTGCTGGTACTCCGTGTACTTTCAGAGAGAAAAAATACAAGCGTGGATCTTCTTGTCTATAATGAAGGAAGTGATATTAACCTGCCGAATCTTAAGATTTACAGGATACCCGATCTTAAAATCCTGAGGAAAGTCCGGCCCGGTTTTTCTCTAAAGAAAATTTTATGTGATTTATTCATGTTCGCCCGGGCATGGAAACTTGTCAGGAAGAATAAATATGATGTTATTCATGCCGGCGAAGAAAGTGTATTCATTGCAATGCTGTTTAAAATTCTTTATAAGATACCCTATGTATATGATCTTGATTCATCTATTGCACAGCAGCTTGTTGAGAAAAGACCGTTTTTAAAAGTTTTCTCACCTCTTTTCAACTGGCTTGAAACCCAAGCCATTCAGGGCAGTGCGGCCAACTTACCTGTCTGTAATGCGCTAGCCGATTTGTGCATTAGGAAAGGATCGAGAAAGACAGTTACAATTCATGATATTTCTCAGTTAAAAAATCCGGGTGCTGCAAGTAAAGGTATTTTAAAAAAAGAATTGAATATCAGAAACTGCATTCTTTTGTATGTAGGAAATCTTGAACCTTATCAGGGTATAGATCTTTTATTGGAAAGTTTCAAAATAGCTTTCGAAAAGACCGACAAAATAGATTTAGTAATCATCGGCGGATTAGAGGAAGATATTCAATTTTACAGACAGAAAGCGCGTAATCTGAATATTGAACATAGAACTCATTTTATCGGACCTAAGCCGTTTGATAAACTCGATGAATACCTGGCGGAAGCAGATTTAATTGCATGCCCGAGAATAAAAGGTGTTAATACGCCGATGAAAATTTTTCCTTATCTTCATTCCGGAAGAGCTGTTATTGCAACTGATCTGTATACGCATAACCAGATACTTACAAAAAACGAAGCATATCTGGCGCCTGCTAATCCTCAAGGATTTGCGGAAGGAATAGTCAAACTTGTTGAAGATGAAGCATTAAGAAACAGGCTGGGCAGAAACGGACAGGTCTTTGTAGAAAAGAATCATACATATCCGGCTCATCAGCAAAGGCTGCATGGAGTTTATGATTGGCTGGAAGGGAATCATTCATAAAAATTTAATATTTTTTTAATAAATAAGAGGTAATAATGAACATCCTTGTTACGGGCGGAACCGGCTTTACCGGCAGCGCTCTTGTCAGAAGATTATTATCATTAGGGCACAAAGTTAAAACTATTGACTACCAAAAAGGGATCGTATATGAGCAGCTTCAAAAAGAAGGTGCCGAAATAGTTTTGGGAAGCGTCACCGACAAAGAGCTTGTCGATAAAGCTACTGAGGGGATGGATTTTGTTTTTCATGTCGCTGCGGCATTCAGAGAACTGGATGTACCGAACGAACATTATTATAATGTTAATGTGAACGGCACCCGGTATGTAATGGAGGCAGCGGTAAAACATAAGGTAAAGAAGGTGGTATATTGCAGCACCCAAGGTGTTCACGGCAATATTTCCAATCCTCCCGGAAATGAAAACTCTCCGATTGCCCCGGAAGATTATTACCAGCAGACCAAATATGAAGGGGAAGTTGTAGTTCAGGAATTCATTAAAAATGGTTTGAAAGCTACAATCATCAGGCCTACGGCTATTTACGGCCCCGGTGACCCCGAAAGATTTTTTATGATTTATAAACGGGCAAAGAAAGGGTATTTCCCGATGTTCGGAAAAGGTGAAACTTTTTATCACCCGGTTTATATAGATAATCTTATTGATGCTTTTATCTTAAGCATGGATTTAAACAAAGGCAACGGCGAAACTTATATTATAGCCGATGCCGAGTACTATCCGATAAAAGAATTAGTAAAAAGGGTCGGCAAAGCAATGAATATCGATGTTAAAATTAAATATTATCCGATTACACCCTTAGTAATTACCGGACACGTTGTGGAAAGGGTATGTAAACCGT
>DAISZW010000254.1:0-3623 GCA_036824595.1 Ignavibacteriaceae bacterium | reverse complement strand
AATAGCAGCAACATCCAAAAAGCTTTTTGGCATTAAACCTATAATTATAGAGAATAAAAATTACACTGAAGCCCAAAAAAGTCCATGCGCTTTTGGCTCATTTTGTATCATATACAACGGTGAGATTCTATCTTCTCATCCTATAAGTAATACTCGTTTCATAAATATTATGAATTCAATACTGAAATGAACATTTAATACATTCAAGATGTTATTGATTATTAATTATAAACCCGATTAGCTGCAGCAAATCGCTTGTTTGCCGCTCCACCGGTTTCTGTTAAATCTTGCATTTTTAGAGCAGATATTTTAAGTTGCACAGTGAAAAGGGTGAGAAAGGGGAAAACATACGAACGTTTTTCCTTCAGCATCCGTATTTGTTTTAAGATGATCAGAAGTTAGCTGGAAAGGTTTTAACAAGTTTGCTGTTTATTTTGACTATCCTGCAAGATTTCTCCAAATTAAAAAGTTTCAGAGGTAATGAATGAGCATTCCCGGTCTCACCCTTATAGGTGAATCAATTAACGATTCTGTTCCCTCCACTCACTCATTATTTGAAGATAATAATATTGAAGGCATCATCCAGCTTGCAAAACTGCAGGCTGAAAAAGGCGCTGCTTATATTGATGTAAATGTTGGTCCGCGTACCCCCGGCTTTATGGCGGAAATAGTAAAAAAACTTCAAGAGAATATATCACTCCCGCTGGCAATCGATACCCCTGATCCTGCAATTGCGGAAGCGGGTTTATCGGCCTATAGTGCGGAGCGTGCCGGTAATATGAAACCGATTCTGAATTCAATTTCCGAGGCACGCCTGGAAATGTTTGATCTTTATGCAATACAGCCATTCATTCCGATTCTGCTTATAACCGAAGGAATTGAGAGTACGGGTGAAATGATTATGAATAAAACAGCAGAGCAAATACATGCCACGGCAAAAAATATGGTTAACATTGCGCGAAAGCGTATTGAAAATTTAACCAACAGTCAAATTATTCTTGATCCGGGGATAATGCCGGTCGGAAGCGATTCTAAAGGAGATTTCAAGCGTCTGATTAACGCCATGTCGCTTATTCACAATGACAAAGATTTTTCCGGTATAAGTATGTCGGTTGGCTTAAGTAATTTTACGGCAATGCTGCCGCCGAAAAAAGCAGATGGTTCGCCGGTAAGAGGGCCGCTTGAAAGCGCATTCCTTACTATGGCAATGCCGATGGGTTTAAATACAATAATCGGTTCTGTTCATCGGAAGTACTCCCTTTTAAAGGAGGATGATCCCGCAATGCTGTGCCTGAAGGATGTTTTAAGCCTGGAAGGGGTTGACGCAATAATGAGAGTGATGATCTTTTATTCTTAATAAAAACAAGATTACAGCAAAATGAATTATTAGATATGAACAGCATATGTATTTATTAAAAGGAGTTTTATGTGTTTAAAAATTTAGCAGCAATGAACAAACCTCCGATCAGCATGAGAGAGCGGAAAGTTTCCCGCTTCATGCTGTTTTTTGAAGATATTGTAAAAGTGCCGTTATTCCGCTGTCAGCACTGCGGTGAATGCATATTATCCTCTACAGCATTTATCTGCAGTCAGAATTGTCCGAAACGTATGCGCAACGGTCCGTGCGGCGGAACCGGCAGAGACGGGTCCTGCGAAGTGTACCCTGACAGGAAGTGTGTTTGGTACAAAATATATTACCGCTCAAAGTTCTTAAACAGAATGAGTTTATTGTATAAGTTTAAAAAAATTCATAACTGGAATCTTGAAGGAACCTCCGCATGGCTCAATGTATTCAAAAAACGGATTGAACCGCCGATCTGGTTTGTTCATAATGACAAGCAAAAAGTGAAGGAATTGATTTCCGGATGACGCTGAAAGAGAAAATTGAATCGAATCAATTTATTGTTTGCGGAGAAATCACCCCGCCGCAAAGCTGCGACGGCAATATTCTAAGGGAGAAATTAAAATACTTTAAGGATTGTATAGATGCGGTGAACATTACCGATAACCAGAGAGCAATTGTAAGGTTATCGAGCATTGCCTCAGCAAAGATATTGATTGATGAAGGTGTGGAGCCGATTATGCAGATGACATGCCGGGACCGCAATAGGCTGGCCATTCAAAGCGATCTTTTGGGTGCAGCATCATTTGGTATAAAAAATGTGCTTTGTTTAACCGGCGATTATCAGAAATTCGGCGATCAGCCTGAAGCTAAAGGAGTATTTGATCTTGACTCTATCCAGTTGATTGCAACAGTAGATAAAATGAACAGCGGTTTTCTGCTCTCAGGATATGAAATGAAAAAAGCGCCTGAGTTTTTTATAGGGGCAGCGGCTAATCCGTTTGCCGAGCCTTTTGAAATGAGGTTAATTAATTTATACAAAAAAGCAGAAGCCGGTGCCAGGTTTATCCAAACACAGCCGGTATTTGATTTGGAAACATTCACGCGCTGGATGGAAAAAGTTGTCGGGATGGGTCTTCATAAAAAGACTGCAATTATTGCCGGAGTAATGCCTGTACATTCCGTTAAAACACTTAATTGGATGAAAGAAAAAGTACCTGGAATAAAAATAAATGATGAGTATTCATGCAGAATAAAAGCCGCGGCTGATCCTAAACAAGAAGGAGTAAAAATAGCGGTTGAGTTAATAAATGAATTAAAAAATATCGTGGGAATCCGGGGCATTCACTTAATGCCGGTAATGTGGGAAAATATAACTCCGATTATTATCAATGAATCTAAAATAAAAGAGTTCAACAAAATAGGATTATGAGTCATGCAAGAATACATCGAGAAAATTGCGATGTGCGTTTTGAAGGGCAAAGTCCGCAGAACGTCGGTGTTTCCGCCCGATATGCAAGGCCAGGACGGTGCTGATGAAATTGCGGCGGATGCGTTATCGAAAGGGATTCCGCCGAAGGTTTTGTTAGAAGGCTGTATGCTGGGAATGGACAGAATAGGAAAAGAATTCAGCGAGCGGAGAGCTTTTGTTACAAACCTCGTTGTTTCCGCGGGGGCAATGAATGCTGTGCTTAAACACTTAAAGCCGTACCTTGAGTCGGGTGAAGTGCAGCGCAAAGGTAAATTTGTTATCGGCACTGTTGCCGGCGATCTGCATGACATCGGTAAAAATCTGGTATCTATGATTATTACCGGCGGAGGATATGAAGTAATTGATCTCGGAGTTGATGTATCAACACAGAAATTTCTAGATGCAATTGCAAAAAATCCGGGCTGCTCCGTCGGCCTTTCTGCTCTGCTTACAACCACAATGCAGAGTATGGACAAAAGTGTAAAGGTAATTAAAAATACTTATCCAAATATGAAAGTCTTGATCGGCGGTGCTCCTGTCTCAATCAGCTTTTGCAACCAAATCGGAGCTGATTTCTACTCGCCTAATGCATCCGAGGCAGTGGATTATTTGAATAATGTGACGGCTTAATAGATGGAGACAGAAATCAGGAGTCAGAAGACAGAAGCCGAATCAAAAGTTTTATTTTCATGAAATTTGAGGCTAATTGTTTTTATATGCTTGGGGAGTTGCCAACTAATTAAACAGCTCAGCATAAGATGGATGATCTTGTAAAAAAATTTTGCACACCACCATATATTGAAACTACTA
>DAISZW010000010.1:7659-34307 GCA_036824595.1 Ignavibacteriaceae bacterium | reverse complement strand
TCGATGCTAACAGAACACAAAACGTAATTCGCACGGCTGGCGATAACGAAATTATAATGGAAGATAAAGCAGGTTCGGAAGGTATACGACTGAAAGATAAATATGGGAATGAGATTTTTATGGATGCGGTAGCTGGGACTATACGGCTTTATTCTCCCTCTCATGAATCCTCTTTTACAATCGGTAAGAGTCATGAATTTCTTTCTCTAAGTGATTTTAAAATAAATGCCGCCGGTGATTATGATGCTGAAGTTAAAGGTAATCAGACAATAACCATTGGTAAAAACTTAATGAATATAATTAATGGGGATCATTCTACATGGTATAAAGGAGCTCACAAATTGAATGTAGACGGAATTACATCAAATACTCACGTCGGAATAGTAATAGATAATTTCGGCGGCGGTAAAAGTTCAAATTTTGTAGGGGGCTCTGTTGATTACTATGCTGCATATAAGAGACAATATAACCTTAGTTATGAATATAAAAGATCAGCGGGAAAAGTTATTGCAAGGGGTACGGCTAAAGAGGATAAAGAATTAAAGGATGAAGTAAAAATTGATTCGGCAGTTCAAACTAAAATAATTGGTGGCGGTGGAACCTCCGATATTTCAAAGGTAGTTTTAAATGATGATAATGTGTTTATTAGTTGCGAAAATAGTAAAATAATTGTGGAGAAGAGCGGAGATATAAGTATTATAAGTAAAAAAGCTATAATGGTGTCAGCGGAAGGGGAGATCTACATTACATCCAAAAGCGGAAAGCCTGTTGTACTAAAGACGGACGACGTTAAGCTTCAAGCAGCTTTAAAAAGCAAAAATTTAACCGTAGAAAAATCATAATCAAAAAATTCTGCAAAACAAGAAAAACTTATCATGGAAGTCCTAAACCTCACCTCCTTTACATTTGCTTACATTAACGGCCGGATTAATTTTCCCAGACATTCACTTACATATATTGTGAAAGGGACATTTGAATTTAAACCAGACCAGAATGCAGTTATTGCCGGTAAACAATTGTTCCCGTCAGGCGATGAATTTTATCCTGAAGATAAGGAAATGGCGGGGGCTGCGAGATACCCTAATGATTTTGCTTACTTTAAACCGAGAGCAGATATTTTGTTAGTTGGGAAATTTCATTCGCCTCAGGAGCAAAAGGTTTATTCATCTAATGTAAAATTCCAGTTTGGATCCAAAACAAAAATTTTAAATGTCTCTGGGAACAGGTATTGGACAGGAGGATTTGCAAATAATCCTATGACTAATCCTGAGCCGTTTTCCGAATTAGAATTAAGATATGAAAATAGTTTTGGAGGAATCGACTACAAGAAAAATCCTGTCGGAAAAGGGCTTGATAAAATAGAAATTAAAACCGGAGAGAAATATATCCCGGTTCCAAATATTATTTATAAAGATGAACATGTCTCATCACCTTCTGTCAGGCTTGAACCGGCCGGATTTGGTCCCATAGGCCAGACTTGGGTGCAGAGAACTTCAAAGCTTGGTTCGTATAAAGGAAATTATATGCAGGAAAGGTGGCCCTGGTTCCCAAAAGATTTTGACTGGGGATATTTCAATGCTGCTCCGCCCGACATGCAGATCAATGGATATTTAAAAGGAGATGAAAAAGTTTTTTTTGAAAATATGCACCCGATTTATACGCAATATCATTCACAGCTGCCTGGATTAACTGTCAGGTGTTTTATTACTGTCTACGGCAATAATAATCCAAATGATAAAAGTGAAGAGAACTTCAAAGAAATAAAAATGAACCTCGATACTTTATGGATCGATATGGAAAATGAGAAGCTTGTGCTTGTATGGCGCGGTGTATCGGATGTACAAAATGAAGATTTTGAAGAGATTAAAAATATTTTTATAGTATCTGAAAAACTTGGAGAACAGCTTAAGACCGTGCTGTATTATAAGGATCTCCTGGAAAAAGAATTATCGGAACCAGAGGAAGAGATCATCCGGGAAAAACCTGTGGAATCGGATGATGAAGATAAATTAAAACTGGAAAAAGAACTTGCCGAAGCTGATGAACAAATGAGAGCTTCTTTAATTGAAGCGGGACTTGATCCTGACAATCCTGTTCCCAGCGCCGAAGATAGGGAAAAAGAAGCAGAAATATTAAAGCAGCTGGGAATAGAAGATGATATAAAGACAATACCTTTAACCCGAAAACTATTTATTGAACGTGCTAATAGAAAAGAAAGTTTTGAGGGTGAGGACTTAAGAGGACTTGATTTATCAGAACTTGATTTAAATGATTTAAATTTTAAAAATGCAATTCTGTCCGGTGTTTCATTGAAAAATTCTAATATTGCCAACTCCGACTTTTCAGGAGCCAATTTATCAAATGCGGACCTTACTGGAGCAGATTTGAATAATACTTTATTGAAGGATGCAGACTTGACAGATGCGTTTCTGGTTAAATCAAATCTTACAGGCGCACTTATTGAAGAGGCTGTTTTTGAAAATGCAAAAATGAACAGTGCTTTATTAGATGAAGTAAAAGGTAAAAACGCATTCTTTACCGGGGCAGATTTAAGTGAAGGAAGTTTTGTAAAAGCTGATTTCCCGGGTGCTGATTTTTCAAAAAGCTTATTGAATAAAGCAAATTTCCAGGGATCAAATCTTTCCGGAGCATCTGTAGAAGGCGCTTCCGGAATCCGTACAAATCTGTCCATGACCGATTTAACCGGGCTTAAAGCATCCGGCAAATGTAATTTTTCACTAGCTTCCTTTCAAAATTCAAAAGGTCAGGAATCGATTTGGGAAAATGCCGATTTGACAGGATCTGATTTTTCTTTCAGTGAAATGGAAGGAGCAAACTTTTCATCTGCTAAGCTGGAAGGGGCTAATTTATCTGCATCAAATATGAAGTTTGCAAGGTTTGCAAAAGCAAATCTCACTAATGCGGTGTTGACAAAAATGAATCTGTTTCAGGGAAGTTTAGAAAAAGCAAATCTTACCCGAACCGATTTCAGCGGTTCCAATTTGTATGCAGTTGAATTCCTCGACTCGATTATAAAAGCAACCAGGTTTACGCTTGCTAATCTAAAAATGACCAAACTTTCGAACAGGAATTCTTAATGGATACGGTTTTATCGAGGGAAGAAATAATTGAAAAATTGAAATCCGGGGAAGTACTTGAAGACATAGTTATTTCGGAACTGGATTTAAGCGGATTAAACTTAAAAGGCGCCAGATTTAACCGGGTGACATTAAGTAAGGTTAATTTTTCTAAAGCTGATTTACAAAACTCAGAATTTAAGGAAGCATTATTTGATCAGATAGACTTCCGGGGAGTTAACCTTAGCTATGCTGATCTTTCAGAAGCTATTATTGTAAATTCAAATTGCGAAGGCGCTACATTTTCGAAAGCTGTTTTTTCGGAAGCCATGTTCTTCGCGGAAAAAATTCCTCAAAAGGATTTGTCGAAAGTAGAAGTTTCATTTGAAGAACTTGGATTTTTGCCTTTTGAGCTGGAAGATCTTAAACTTTTGGAAATTGCAGGATTTTCTTACGGAAAGGCTATTCTGAAAAATGCTGATTTTTCGGAAACAGTATTAAACAATGTACAGTTTGAGAAAGCCGAGCTTGACGGATGCTTTTTTATTAAAAGCAATTTAAGCATGGCTGAATTTGTAGATTGTTCATTGGAGAATGTTAAGTTCGATAACAGTATCTTAGAAAATACTTTGTTCAAAAACTGCGGTTTGCATTCGGCAGTATTTAATAGTTCCGGGTTAAAAGGAGCAACATTTTTGTCTGCAAAACTAAATGAAAATACAGATTTCAGCGGAGCATTATTCGAAGAAACTAAATTCAGAGAAATTAATTTTACATCATTGCGGAAGAAACTCCCTAAAGATCTCTCTGATTGTGAGTTCATAAAATGTAACCTGGAAAATTTTGATCTATCCAACCGAAACCTGGATAATACAGATTTCAGCGAAACCAACCTGGGAAAAGTTTTATTTGAAAAATCTGACTTAAGAGGGGCAAAATTTAAAAAATGCCTGCTGAAAAAAAATAATTTCAGCGGAATTGAACTTAGCGAGGCTGACTTTTCAGAAGCTGATCTGGAAGAAGCAGTGTTTGCCGGATGCAGACTGACCGGAACTGATTTTTCAAAAGCCAATTTAAAAAAAGCAGATTTCAGCAAATCGATTTTAAAAGAAGCGGTTATATCAGATGCAGATCTCTCTCATGCATTATTTTCTGAAACCATAATAGATTATTGTGAATTAACAGGGTCTGAGATAAATAATATAAATCTGAACAATGCAAAAATTAATAACACTGATTTTCAGGGTGTAGACTTAACCAAGGCATTAATAAAGAAAACAGATTTTATTTTGTGCAATATGAAAAAGGCAAATCTTTCAGGCATGGATTTATCCGGCTGTAACTTAACCGACTCCGATTTAACCGAAGCAAATCTTAAAAAAGCAAATCTTAATAATGCAATCTGTACTCAGGTTAATTTTAAAAAAGCAAACCTATCGGGAAATACATTTAAACGCTCCATTTGCCAGACGGCTGATTTTACTGAAAGTAATCTGGAAGGCGCGGATTTTTCAGGATCAGATTTGCGTTTTTCCTGTTTTGTAAAAGCGATACTTAAAAAAACGAATTTTACTAAATGTTTATTGGATCGTGCGGAATTTGTTGATGCAGGCTGCAGTGAAGCTGTATTTCGTGATGCTAATATTCCTTTCTCCGATTTTTCCCGGGCTGTATTATTAAAAGCTGATTTATCAGGTGCAGATTTAACACAAGCTGTTCTTCATAGAATTGATGATAAATCTGCCGACTGGACCGGTTCCAACAGGAAGAGGGCAGAATATACAGATAAAGATCTTGCAGAAGCCGAAGAATGGAGACCACCTAAGTCAACCAGACAGTAAGCGGTAGGGAGTAATCGGTAATCAGATATCGGTAGTCGGAAAAACAATTGAGTTAATAAAGAAATCCATTTAGGAGGAAATAATGGTTTCAATTTTTGAAGATATTCCTGTAAAGCAGCTTGCCAGATATTTTGGCCCTGCTATAGTTTTAGATTTAAATAAAGAAGGAACTCAAGCCTTATTAGGATTCGAAAAAGGAGAAGAGAAAATTGAAGCGTGGGGAAAAATAATGCTTTCTTTTTCGCAAAACCTCTCCTTTGGTGATGTTGTTTTAGCTGTAGGGGAGGAAATTAATGAGATTTATATTTTAGGATTGCTTAAATCATCAGCATCTCCCACCGAAACAAGATTAACAACTGCGGATGGGTCATATGCTTTTATAAAGAAAAATAATTCGGAAGAAAAAATTCTGATAAATTCAAGAGATGGTGAGACGATTTTCGAATACGATTCCTTATCTGGGAAAAGCAGGCTAAATGTTCGATCCGGTAATCTTGAGTTCGCTTCCAATGGAAATATCAGTTTTTTTTCGGAGGGAAATATCAACTTTAAAAGCAAGCAGTTCATTGAAATGGAAAGCAGTCACGGTATCCGGATATCTCTAAAGGATGTAATTGGTAAAATTTTATCTTCGATCTCCCTTAATCCTAGAAAAATAAAAATGAACAGTCCGGGCTTGAACATTGCCTCTCAGAAGGCAGAAATTCAGATAGAAAATTCCAGATTTATCGGGAGTAATTTTTCAGCGACTTTGAAGAATATCAAAGTAGCCGCCGGAAGAGTTGAAAGCATAACAAATGATATTATCAGCAGAGCTAAAAATGTTTATAACGACGTTGAAGAACTTATTCAGGTGAAAGCAGGAAGAATAAGAACCCTGGTAAAATCAACTTTGCACATTAAATCGAAAAATTCATATCTCAGGTCCGAAGAAGATTTTAAAGTGAACGCAGAAAAAATTCACCTTGGATAAGAATTATATGTTATGGAAAATCTTCATTCAATCATTCATCACCAAAAATAAATATAAGTTAGTTTTTTATGCCTGCAATTTTTCCCGCATCGACTAAAGGAGGGGGACAGTGTTTCGGCATGCCGGATGTCTGTCTTACTCCAGCGCCGCCCGCACCACCGGTGCCTGTTCCGTATCCGAATACAGGGATGGTCAATCAGGCCAAGAAGACCTCCGCGAAAGTTAAATTTGCCGGAAAGGAAGTAGTAACAAAAAAATCTGAAATGTCCCGTTCGATGGGGGATGAAGCAGGTTTGAATAAAGGAGTTATGTCCGGAATGAATATGAGCAAAGTGATATATAAGAAAGGAAGTTCAAAAGTTAAAGTTCAGGGAGATCAATGCATCCATTTAACATCAATGACCGGACATAACGGCACCAATGCCAATATGCCTGCAGGAGCTCAGGTTGCACCGAGCCAAACTAAAGTAATTATATCACCATAATTGATGCTTTTGAAATTTCTTGCAATAAAGTTTTTACATGCTGTATGGCTGGTGATTTCATTCATTCCATCTATATTATTCAATATAATATATCACCCTATTGCAAGGAAATTATCACGGAGGCATCTTCCTGAAGCAGCCAACCGAATCGGACTTGTTCATTCTGAATCGAAGCTTCGTTCCGGATTCGGCCAGTTAACTGGAGTAATACACAATCATAATGTTGTTGTTAAACCGGATGAAAATGCCAAGGTTATTACTTTTCTTAAAAATGAAACGCCATTACTTCTTTGGACTGAAAAATCAATAGATCGACCTAACGGGAAAATAATCGAATTCAAAACAAATGATTGGATATTTAATTCAATTTTCAAAACTCAAAGAGCTTCCAAAAATTTTGCACAAAAACTAAAAGATTCTCCCGATCTAATTAATTCTTTTAATCATTTTTACCTCGATTGGATTTGGAGCATAAGTTCAATATATGTTTCGGATCAAGCTATTTATTGTGACTTCAATTATGGACATCCTTTTTTTTCATACATCCCTGCATCATCAGTAGAGAAAATAGTTAATGATATGGTAAGGTTAGCGGATCAAATAGATTCGGCCAAATAACAGATAAATAAATAAAGATTTGTAGCAAATGGAAGAAACAAAACACTGCCCTTACTGCGATGAAATAATCAGGGCTAACGCAATTAAATGTAAACACTGTGGCAGTATTCTGACAGACCATGCCGTACCGACAGGAGAAATTACCCCCGAATCCCAGGTTAGAGCAGCTCTTGCGAACAGGTTTGAAATTCTTGAGGAAGTAGGAAGAGGCGGTATGGCCTCGGTTTATAAAGCTGTACAAAAAAATCTAAACCGTACAGTAGCTCTGAAGGTTATTCACAAAAACCTTGTTCATTATAAAGAATTTTTGGAAAGATTTCACCGTGAAGCGCAGCTTTCCGCCTCGCTGAATCATCCTAATATTGTAACGATATATGATCAGGGATCGGAGAACGGAATTCATTATATCTCGATGGAATTCCTGGAAGGAATGGATCTGCATCATATTATCCGGGATAAAGGAAGACTTCCGGTTGATGAATCAATAAATATTATTGCACCGGTTGCAGAAGCACTGGACTATGCACACAATAAAGGAATTGTACACCGCGATATAAAAAGCAGTAATATTATCATTACTTCGGATGGAAGAGCAATATTAACCGATTTCGGAATTGCTCACGCAGTAACCGCAACAAAACTTACTCAAAGCGGAATGATTATAGGTACGCCCGATTATATGAGTCCGGAGCAGGCAATCAGCGGACAGGTAGATTCGCAAAGCGATTTATATAGTCTTGGAGTAGTGCTGTATGAATGTATTACCGGAGATTTACCATTTAAAGGAGAAACTCCCGTTTCAACAATTTATAAAATTATTAATGAGAAAATTGAACCGATTAATAAAACTGTACCCAATGCACCGAAGTGGATCGGAACAGTAATCAATAAAATTTTAGCTAAAAATAAAAAGCAGCGGTTTACTTCCGGAAAAGAGTTCAGCAAGGCATTGCGGGCTAAACAGGAACAGAAGGAGGATTATTCTCCGAATGATAATGAAACCATAAAGATTACAACCAAAGAATTTGAAAATGTTAAAAAGAAATATCACCCGCTTTTGTATAAGAAAAATGTTTTTGCAATTTCAATAGTCTCGGTTCTGTTAGTTGTTCTTGGATATTTTCTTTATGATAACGGCTACTTCCCGTTCAGCCGGGATACTAATGAAGGGACAAACTGGGAATCTTTGAATGAATTTGAAAAGAAGAGGGTCCAGCTTCTTCTGGAAGAGGGGGATATGCTGTTCGATAAAGGAAATTATATTGAGCCGGAAAAGGAAAATGCAGCCGACAAATATGCCGAGGCCGCAAAAATTAATACAGGCAATCAGCACGCTGCCGGCCGGCTGAAGCAAATTTCCGATATGCTCGAGAAAGATTTAAAAGAATCAATTGAAAAAAATGACTTTGCGGCAACAAAAAAAATTCTTTCCTCGGCTGAAAGGTATTTTTCTTCATCTTCTTCCTTCAAGGATTTTTCAAATCAAATTAAGGTTAAAGAGCTGGAAATTGAAGCCGGAAAATTTTTATATACCGATCCGGTGCAGACCTACAACATTTGCAAAGAAATCAGAACGCTCGATCAGGACAATTTTTATGTTTCTTCGGTGCTGCCGGAAATCAGAAACAGCATGATCAGCTATGCAGACAAAGAATATAATAAAGGAAATATCAGAACCGCTTTGGAAAATTACAATCAGGTAAAAGTGCTCTTTGGCAGCGACAGCTATCTGGATGAAATGATTTTAAAATGCAGCTCAAAGACCGAATCGAAAGAATTGAAGGTTCCTAATCTTATCGGCTTTACAATAAAAAAAGCGCAAAGTACTCTTTCCAGATTTGGCTTAACTAAAGGAAAGATTTCTGAAATTGCTTCATCGGAAACAAACAGGGGAAAAGTAATAACCCAGATTCCAAAAGCCGGTTCGCTGGTTAAAAAAGGAAGTCAAATTAATTTAATTGTAGGAAAATAAAATGAAATACTTATTAAGAATACTTGGTTGGAAAATTCCTGTAATCTTTTTTCTGACCCTTTCACAAATCTTTACAAATGTTTATGCTCAAAACTTTAAGGCAGATTATAAGCCGCTTCCCTCAAAATTGCTGACGGGAACTGAACCTATTATAATATGTATTTTAGAAAATACATCATCCGGCGAAAAACTGTACGACGGGTTGATTGAGGAATCAAACATTAAAAATAAGTTTACCATTTACTCTACGGATGTTTTAAATGATTATAAAACAATTCTTGGAATAGATGAATTCAATCCCGAAGATAAAAATTTTCTTAATGCGCTGAGTGATGCGCTAGGTGTTCAGTATTTATTAAACTGGAAGTCTCTTCCTGATAACAGCAGCGGCTATCAATTAAGTATCTATTCAATTAAAAATGCTGATAAGATTTATGAAAAACCGTTCTACCTGTCGCAAAATTCCACACTGGCCCGCGATGTGCAGAAGCTTCTTACCGAAAATTTGGAACCTGTTTATACAGCATCTATAGGCGAGCTGGAAATTGTTTCAAATCCCGATGAAGCAAGCTATAAACTTTACAGCGGCGGGGATCTTGTAAAAGAGTGGACAGGAAACAAAAAGCAGACAATTGAATCGGGGAAATATAAACTAGTATCTGAAGCTTCAGGGTACAAAACCGATGAGAGAGAAATAAATATTACCGGGGAACAGGTAACCTCTATTCAAATAGATTTGGAGATAGATGTAAATCTGCTTCCTAATATTAGTTCTTTAGACAGCAGACTTTCCGGCTTAAAGCTGCAGCGGGAACAGGATAAATTAAAAATTTCCTACGACTTACGTGCGGATAAAAGTGAAGAATACAATATTGAAATAAGTTTAATAGATAAAATCACAAAAAATATTTTGGATGTTGAACAATTAACCGGAGATATTGAGAAAATTAAACCGGGAAATAATAAATCAGTTATATGGGATTACAGCAAGGAATTAGGGAAAAATGCCCAGCTGAAAAATTATGAATTAAAAATATCATTGGAAAAATCGGGCGGGCTTGCATGGTATTATTATGCCGGGGGCGGAGCAGTAGTGGCCGGGGGACTTGCGGCAATTTTACTCGGCGGCGGCGGCGATGATGGCGGAGGTACTACTACTCCTCAGCCGCAGAAAATAGGTACTCCTCCTGTCAGACCCGGAGAATAATTGAACTTATCCTAATTAAACCGCTGATTTTAGATTCTGCTTTGACCTCTTAAATCATTTTATAAGATAAGTAAAAATACTCGTTATTATTTAATCTATTCTCTGAAGTTTCTTATACAACAAAATTTGAAATAAAAAAATTTGATCTTAAAAGGAGATTATATGTCAAAATTGTTATTATTAACAATATTTTTATCTGGAGCGGCTGTAATTCTTCCCCAGGGAGGACAGCTAGATAACACTTTCGGAATCGACGGAAAGGTTATTACCAATATGGATCCTGAATCTGACGAGTGGGGATATTCGGCATTAGTTCAACCTGATGGAAAAATTATTCTTGCCGGTTATGCATACAACGGGCCAAGTTCAAATGCGAACTTTAATGTTGTCAGGTACAATGATGACGGGTCATTGGATAAGACATTCGGATCAGCCGGAAGAGTTACAACTGATTTTAGCAGTTCACAAGATTATATAAGTTCATCATACGCCTCGGCCATTCAAACGGATGGGAAAATAGTCGTTGCGGGAAGCTCGGTCGATGGTTCTGATTATAATTTTGCAGTTGTAAGATATAATACGGATGGTACTTTAGACACTACTTTCGGAGGTACAGGCAAAGTAACCACCGACTTCGGGAGTTCAAGCGACTATGGTTATTCCGTTGCTATTCAGGAAAATGGAAAAATTGTAGTCGGCGGCTATGCTTATGACGGTTTTATTTTTGGTTTTGCTTTAGCCAGATATAATTCCGACGGTACACCGGATATTACTTTCGATACCGATGGAAAGGTAATAACTTCATTCGGAATCGGAATATCCGCATTGGCCATTCAGGAAGACGGTAAGATTGTAGCCGTAGGTTCTTATTTTAACGGATCCAGCTATGATTTTGCGGTTGCTAGGTATAATACTGATGGAAGTTTAGACGGTACATTTGATCTGGGCGGAGCAGATGGAGTAAATGGTATTGCCGTTGTTGATTTTGGAGGTTCTAGTGAATTTGCTAATTCCATTGACATTCAAGAAGATGAAAAAATTATTCTTGGAGGATATTCCTATAATGGAACCAGCAATGATTTCGCAATTGCCAGGTTTAATACAGACGGATCATTAGATCTTGATTTTGGTTCCAACGGCAGAGTTAAAACAGATTTTGAAAGTTCAGTCAATTCCGATGATTACGGATATTCTTTGGTGATCCAGCCTGACGGGAAAATATTAATTGCTGGATCATCATATATCTCCACCAATCAGAATTTTACTTTAATCCGTTACAATGCCGACGGGACTCCGGACAATAGTTTCGGCAATGCAGGGAAGGTAGTAATTGACTTTGCTGATGCAGATGATGACGGCTATTCGGCTGCATTACAAGGCGACGGAAAGATAGTTATTGCCGGAAGATCAAGCACTGCTTATTCCGGCTACGACTTTGCTGTCGTAAGAATCGATACGGACGGTGCATTGGATAACTCATTCGGCACAGAAGGAAAGGTGACAACTGATTTAGGAAACTCGCTTGATCTTCTTAATGCATTGGCAATTCAGCAGGACGGAAAAATAATAGCCGCCGGTTATTCCAGCGGAGCATCCCATACAAATATGTCAATTGCCAGATATAACCCCGATGGAACAATCGATACATCTTTTAATACAGACGGCAGAATAATTAATGATTTAGGCTACTTAAGTTCAGGAAATTCGATAGCAGTACTGCCAGATGATAAAATTATTGTTGCCGGTATTTCTAACAGCGGTTCAAGTACTGATTTTCTTGTCAGCAGATTTAATCCGGACGGCACTCTTGACAATACTTTTCCCGGGGGAGGCAATAACGAAAATGATATAACCGGCGCAAACGATGTGGCAAATTCAATTGCAGTTCAAAGTAACGGAAAAATACTGGTTGCTGGATATTCTTCAGCAGCCGGGGATAACGACTTTACTGTAGTGAGATATAATACTGATGGTTCTTTGGACATGGCCTTTGATAATGTTGATAATGACGGGGTAGTTAGAACCGATTTGGGCGGAAGCTCAAATGATCAAATTAATTCAATAGCAATTCAGGAAGATGGAAAGATAGTAGCAGCGGGATCTACTAATAACGGAGTTAATTCTGATTTTGCAATTGTCAGGTATAATTCTAACGGATCACTTGATAATTCTTTTGATACAGATGGAATTGTTACAACTGATTTTGAAAGCACCAATGATTTCGGATCAGCAGTATTAATACAGCCTGATGACAAAATAATAATTGCCGGTTATTCTTATATTGATTCCATTTATCAAATATCACTGGCAAGATATAATCCTGACGGTTCTTTGGATAACACTTTTGGTGATGATGGAAAAGTGGTTTCAAACATAGGAACTTCGATTGCTTTAAAGTCTTCGGCTGTTCTTCAGCAGGACGGAAAAATAATAGTAGGGAGGAACTTTTCTAACGGCAGTAATTATGATTTTGCTTTAGCCAGATTTAATTCAAACGGCACAATTGATAATACTTTCGGCATTAATGGGAAAGTTACAATTGATTTTGAAGGCAGCCAGGATCTTAATTTATCAACTGCGCTTCAGCCGGACGGAAAAGTAATTGCTGCCGGGACTTCACTTGACGGATTTAGTTTTGATTTTGCGCTTGCAAGATACAATGCGTTGTTCCCCATTATTAGTTTATCAGCTAATGGACTGCAGTTTGGTAATGTAAAGGTTGACAGCAGCTCTTCTAAGAATTTCTTTATCCGCAATTCAGGCTCGGCACCGTGCATAATCGACAGCATAGTAAATAAAGTAAATGCATTTTCCATAAACGCGGATCAGTTAAATATTCCCGCCGGCGACAGTACAGAAGTTGTTATTACTTTCTCTCCAAACGCCGCGGCATCATTCTCCGATACATTAATTATATACAGCAATGCTTCTGTAAACCCCGATATGGTTGTTTTGAGCGGGAACGGTACATCCGAAACAACTGCTCCTAGAATAACTTTGTCAGCTTCTGCAATAATTTTCCCGGAAATCACCGTGAACTCTAGTATATCAAGATCTTTTTTCATAAAGAATAACGGGAATGCAGTATTGCTTGTTACCAGCATTACATCCGATAATAATGCATTCACAATTGACTCGACGAATTTTTCAATACCATCAGGTGACAGCCAGAAAGTTACCATCACATTCACTCCGGCAGAAGCAAAAAGTTATAGTGCATCTTTGACAATAATTCATAATGCATCGGGAAGTCCAAGCAGTGCAACTTTAAGCGGCAGCGGGGTGAGTAATCCTGTCGCTATTTTCAGCTTGTCGCTTACGGCGATAACCTTTCCTTCTGTAACTGTCAATTCTAGTCTTCAAAGATCATTTTACATCCGGAATGAAGGGACTGCAGATTTGGTAATCTCCAGTATATCCAGTAATGATACTTCATTTAAGTCAGCTTCAACGGGCTTTACAGTTCCGCCTCAGGACAGCCATCAAGTATTGCTTACCTTTACACCGGCAGAAGCCAAAACATATAATGCAGTTTTAACCATTGATCATAATGCAAGCGGAAGCCCGGCGATAATAAATTTAACTGGAACAGGAACTGTTAATCCTGTTGCAATTTTAACCTTAACTAAAACAGCTTTGGGTTTTGGAATTTTAATTACCGGCAGCAGTACATCACAATTTTTTTATGTTAAGAATGAAGGAGTTGCGAATCTAGACGTTACTAGAATTAACAGCAGTGATAATGCTTTTACGGTTGATACCGCAAATTTTGTGGTTCTCCCGGGAGACAGTATAAAAGTTACGGTTACTTTCACTCCGGCGGAAGGAAAAATTTACGTCGGTCTATTAACTATACAGCATAATGCAGCCGGAGGTACAAATACGGTAGGCTTGGCGGGGACAGGATTTAGTTATCCGGCAAATATCTCTTTATCTGTTTCTAAAACCTTTGGTAGCGTGGATAATACAAACAATTATAGAATAATTGGTGTCCCCGGAAACACTTCAATACCGGTACAGCTAAGCGGGGATTTTGAATATGATTGGAGCGTTTATTGGGATAACGGAAATAACCAAAACTATCTTGAACTTAGATCTGATTTTACATTTGCACCGGGTAAAGCTTACTGGGTTATCGGGAAAAATCCTCTAAGCATTAATCAGCAGGTGAATTCAGTTCCGCTGAGTAATACAGATTACACGTATTCAATTCCTCTTCATCCCGGCTGGAATTTAATATCAACTCCGTTCGAGAAAAATGCGCAATGGTCGAGTATTAGAAATTTAAATTCACTTCCTGCGAACAAACTGCTTTATTCCTGGAACGGGAGCTGGACTAATCCAACGGAAATGAAACCTTATGAGGGATATTACTATTATAATGACTCTACGAATTTGGCGGCGCTTAAAATACCTTATGAAATTAGCGGCACTGTAGGAAAAAAAGAGTATGATCAGTTGTTTCCTATAAATGCAGAGAACTTTTTGAAATTATCCGTAACCGGATCGAATAAACAGGAAGCCTCAAAAATATTTATCGGAATTGATCCTGCATCCAATGACGGAATTGATGAGAAGGATTTTTATTCACCGCCGGGAGATTTTCAGAAGGAAAATATAAATTTATTAAGAAATGAATTGCCGGAGAGAGAGAAATATCTGTTCGTAGAACAAAGGCCTTCAATCGGAGAAGGACAGGAATATGCGGTTGAAATTAAAACCGTTCCGAATCGGCCGATCGAAATAAACTGTGAGGGAATTGAAAATTTCAATACTTATGAAATATATCTTTTTGATGCCAGGCTTAAGAATTTATACAATGTGAAAGAGAAGCCGGGGATTGTATTCAAATCTGCACATCAGTTCAATTCTTTCAAGTTGTTTATAGGTACGGAGGAGTACATTAAAGAAATAAAGAAAAGTTTACTCCCTGTTGCACACCAGCTTTATCAGAATTACCCTAATCCATTTAATCCTAAAACAATAATAAGATTTTCTTTACCGGAGACGGAAAGAATATCGGTCAGAGTCTTCAATATCCTGGGAGAACTTGTAAGTACATTGATGGATAACGAAATGCTTGATGCAGGAAGTTACGAAGTGGAATTCAACGGGAGCCATTTATCGAGCGGCGTCTACATTGTAGGAATTGAAACTCCGAAGTTTAATGCACAGAAGAAAATGATGCTGTTAAAATAATGAACCAGACACAGATTGCGGAAGCACGGAATTATAATCCGAAAATACTTAAGGTAAAAATTGAAAGCGGAAAACTGGCCAAGAAAGAATTTTATTTTCAGAATAATTTTACTGTTGGCCGGTCGGATGAGTGTTCAATTCAAATCGATGAAGGGATTGTAAGCCGTGTACATATCGAGGTGGTTAAAGAGAATAACGGGTGGTGGGTTTCAGATAAAAACAGCAGCAATGGTACATATCTTAACGGCAATAAGATAAAAAAAACAAAATTGAAAAATGCTGCCTCCCTGCAGCTCGGCAGCAGCGGCCCCATACTTCAATTTACTTTCTGTGATTCCCTTGAAATAGAATCTGCGAAAGAAAAAACATCTTCAACTCCCGGCAATTTTTCTAAAGAAGATCCTTCGCTAACCAAGTATATCAAGCATTATTTTGAAGAGACAGGCGACGGGCATGAGATGGGTCAGCATACCCGGATGATGAGGGAGGCCTTTAAGCTTGTTAAGAAAAAGCATTCATCAAAATATTTACGGATAATAATTGTTGTAGGTGCAGTAGCTGTTTTAGCTGCCGCTTACGCGATCTATCAGCAGATAAAAGAAAATAAGCAGAAATCTTTAGCCGAAAACATTTTTTACAGTATGAAATCATTGGAACTGGAAATCTCGGGGCTAAGAGAGAGCCTGAGAAATTCTAATGATCCTTCGGTAGGTAATGCACTGCTGAAAATTGATTCGAAACACCGGCAAATGGAAAATAATTATAATCAGCTTGTTAATGAACTGGGTATTTATGATTTAAATGAAGAAGACAGGCTGATTATACAAACGGCCAGGGCATTTGGGGAATGTGAGATTGTAATGCCCCAGGAATTCATGGCAGAAGTAAAAAATTACATTGCTAAATGGAAGTCCAGCGACCGCCTGAAGAATGCTTTAGAACGGGCAAACCGGAACGGATATACAAAAATTGTTTTTAATTATTTAAAGAGAATGCAGCTCCCTCTACAGTTTTTTTATCTGGCTCTTCAGGAAAGTGATTTTAGGGGACAAATAGTTGGACCACCTACAAGATACGGATACGCAAAAGGAATTTGGCAGTTTATTCCGCAGACAGCGAAAAAATACGGATTAAATATCGGTCCTCTGGTGGATAAAAATGTTTTTGATCCGGCTGACGACAGATTCAATTTCCCGAAAGCTACCGGGGCAGCCGCAAGATATATTAAAGATATTTTCAGCACCGATGCGCAAGCTTCCGGACTTCTTGTGATGGCATCTTATAACTGGGGCGAAAATAATGTTATAGGATTAATAAGAAGCCTTCCCGAAAATCCGCGGGACCGAAACTTTTGGAAACTCCTGGATGAATACAAGGAAAGAATTCCTGAAGAGACGTACAACTATGTCTTTTATATTTTTTCTGCCGCAGTCATTGGGGAAAACCCTTCCTTATTCGGTTTCGATTTTGAAAATCCGCTTAAGAATGCGAACTAGAATTAGCTTGAATTAAATGCAGAATAAGATAAAGCTTTTAATTGAATACTCGGGTAAATCGGATATAGGTCCGGTAAGGTCAGAAAACCAGGATAGTTTTGGAAAATATCCGGTCGGCTTTATGGATATTTATTCAGGCAGAGGACAACTTTTCATTATTGCAGATGGAATGGGCGGACATGCCGGCGGAAAAATTGCCAGCAGGCTGGCCGTTGATACTGTCAATAAAATTTATTTTAACTCGGACCATTTAAGCCCGTCTGAAGCTGTTAAACATGCAATCGAAGAAGCAAACCGGAGAATATACAGAGAATCGGAAAGCTCGGATTACAATCTCGCCGGAATGGGAACTACGTGTTCGGTACTGCTGCTGAAAGACGACAGAGCAGTAATCGGCCATGTCGGTGATTCAAGGATTTACAAAATAGAACAAAATAAAATTGAACAATTGACTGAGGACCATACTCAAGTAAATGAAATGCTGAAGGAGGGAATATTAAACCGCAGAGAGGCAATGAATTATCCTTTGAAAACCGTTCTTGCACGCGCATTGGGAACAGATAAACAAGTTAAAGTCGATATTATATCCGATATCGCTTTGAAAGAAGGACAAAGTTATATTCTTTGTTCCGATGGATTGGGCAAGGTGAATCCTGAAGAAATTCTGAAAATAGTGTCCGTTAATTCTGCTAATGCCTCATGTGAAAAATTAATTAAAACCGCAATAGAAAGGGGAGGAACCGATAATGTAACGGTTCAAGTAATAAAAATAGTTTCGGATCAGCAGCATGCGGTTCAATCACCCGCCCCAATTGAGGGGAAAACAAATAAAATAAAAATATTATTTTTTCTATTACTGATCCTGGCATTAATTCTTGCCGGTATTCTTTCTATGAATTCATTCCCTTTTTTTGATCCCGGCAGAAATGAAAAAATTTCAAAAGAACAGGACTTTAGTAAACCTTTAAATAAATCGGAATTAGATGCTCCCATTCAAAATAAAAAGCCGGAGAAGCTGAAAAAATCTAATGAAGATAAGACGATGACTAAAAGAGAGCTTCTAGCCGAAGCGGCTCAATTATTTGAAAAGGGAAGAATGGAAAATGCCGAAGAAATATATAAACTGATCTTAAAAGCCGAACCAATGCATTACGGTGCAATGGAAGGATTGGGTAAATTAGCTTTGCATTACTTCCAAAAAGCTGAAGAGCTGAGATTTAAAAATAAATTAGAAGAAGCATTAAAGTATTATTTAAAAATGGAAGAACTCCAGCCCGGGAATTCAAAAGTTATTGATCTTATTAAACTCTGTGAATATCAGATCAGGATAAAAAAACCGTAACCTGAATTGAATTCAATCAATTTTTTCTGATAATCAGATAATAATTACAATTGAATATCATGTTGCAGCTTTATATCCCTGGAAGAACTCCCAATCATTATCACGTATTTTCCCGGTTCAAATTTCCACGCATTTGCTGAAGGATCAAAAAACGAGAGCGATTTATGATCCAAAGTAAAATTAATCTTCTTTGTCTCGCCCGGTTTTAACATGATCTTTTTAAAACCTTTTAATTCTTTTTCGGACTTTTCCACAGAAGCTTCCGCGTCTTTAATATATAATTGTACAACCTCAGAACCCGTAAAATTACCAGAATTCTTCAATTCCAAGCTTATCTCTTTTCCAATTACCTGCAGATTGCTGTATTCAAAAGTTGTATAGGACAATCCATATCCAAAGGGAAAAAGAGGCTGAACATTATATTTATCGAAATGCCTGTAGCCTACAAAAATTCCTTCTGAATAGTAAGTAACACCGTCTTTTGCTTTATATGTTTTATAGGCCGGGCAGTCTTCCCATGATTTGGGAAATGTAACAGGAAGCTTGCCTGAAGGATTATAATTCCCTAATAAAACATCTGCAACAGCATTCCCGATTTCTTCCCCACCAAACCAAATTTCCAGAATCCCATCAACCTTGTTTATCCATTTGTCCATTAAAACCGGGGAACCGCTGTTTATTACCACAACTACATTCTCATTTAACTTAGTCATTTCTTCTATCAGCTCATCCTGATTTGCGGGGAGGATTAAATCATTTCTATCGAAACCCTCGCTTTCGTAATTATTTGAAGTCCCGACAAATAAGAGAACTATATCGGATTTCTTTGCTGCATCCGTGGCATTTTCAAATGGATCCTCGCCCGGCATTCTCCAGCCTAATTTAACAGCTGCACTCCCTCCATTTTCGTAATATTCAAGTATTATTTTATATACTTTATCCTTTTCCAGCCTAGTCTTATAGGTATTGGTAAAAGCCGCATGATCATTCCAGTCGCTTATTACTAATTTATCTTCAAAATACAGCTTTACACCGTCATCGCTGGTAATGTTGAATTCAAAATCTCCGGTTTCCGGAGCTTTTACATCAGCAGTAAATCTCACCGAAAAATTATCTTCAGGGAATCCATCGAACGGCGCTTCACCTCCCCAATCAAAATTAATCTGGCTGTAAATCTTTTCAGCCGGCTTACCTTTTAATTCCTTGTTGCCAAAATATTCTGCTTTAATCACTCCGGCAAAAAATTCTGCTTCAATCGGTTTTGTATCTCCACCCAAAGCAACACCCTCTGCAAAATTTATTTCTATTTTTTCTCCCAATTTATTTTTCAAGGCTTCAAGAGGGGAAACAGAATAAATCGGATCAACGTAAGAACTGCCGCCTCCTCCGGTCCTTGGGATTTCAGCGTTCGGACCAATTACCGCAATGCTTTTAATTTTTTCTTTATTGATAGGCAGAATATTATTTTCATTTTTCAGAAGAACAATACTTTGCCTGGCAACATCGTAGGCAAGATCTTTGTGTTCTTTGCTTGTAAAAATTGCAGTATCCGGTTTTTCGTAATTGTCAAAAAGTCCAATTGTAAACATTACTCTTAAAATTCTCCGGACTTTCTCGTCGATTAATGATTCGTCTATATCGGGAGTTATTGTAGAATCATTTAAATAAACACCGGTAGGCATTTCCAGATCAAGACCGTTCTGTACTGTAGGCAGTGTACTGTGAACCGCACCCCAGTCGGACATAACTAATCCTTTAAATTCCCATTCTTCTTTTAACTTTTTTTCAAGCAGATATTCATTCTCACTGCAGTAAAATCCATTCATTTTGTTATAAGCAGACATAACGGCAAGGACACCGGCTTCCTTAACGGCAGCTTTAAATGAAGGAAGATAAATTTCATTCAACGCTCTTTCATCAATTTTTACATCAACAAAGTCCCTCTGGAATTCCTGGTTATTGCATGCATAATGTTTAATTGTTGCCGCAACATTTTCTTTTTGTACCCCTTTTATGTAATTAACGGCAATTCTAGAAGTCAGGTAAGGATCTTCTCCGAAGCTTTCAAAATTTCTGCCTCCCTGGGGAATCCGCGCGATGTTTACACACGGACCAAGTATTACATGACGTCCCTTTCCCTTTGTCTCCTTTGCGAGTGCAGATCCATATCTTTCAGCTAATGTAGTATCCCATGCAGCTGCCAGTGAAATACCGGAAGGGAAGGAACTCGAATTTCCCCATCTCACGCCAACCGGCCCGTCCGTCATATTCATAGGGGGTATTCCAAGCCTTTCAATTGCTTTTGTTTCAAAACCGGTTCCTCCAAGCATACTTATTTTTTCCTCACGCGTCATTCTTCCTAAGAGATCTTCTACTCTTTCGTCAATTGTGAGTGAAGCATCTTTATAAAGAAGCTGTTCATTTATTTTCCCTCCCGTTAACAATACCGAAATAAAAAAAGCGATTATTATAAGGAATGTATTTTTCATTTATATCCTCTAGTTTATTGCTTTAATAATAATGGGATAAAGTTAAGATATAGCCCCTGTGCCGTAGGTACAGCTCCTTCATAATTTTCGTTTTTGTAATTATAAAGTTCTGCTATAAAATTGAAATTCATTTTTAATATTATTTTTTCCTCAAAAATCTTTCAAACCTAAGGCTTTCAAAAAATCTTTATTAATTGTACAGTTCTTGAATTTGCAGTTTTCTAGGTAATCTGTTAAAGCTTTTTTTACTTTACCGGTATCAGGTTTTGTTACTCTAATTTTCTCATAAGAACTTCTGTCGGAATTTGCATAAGCTATAATTATTTTATAATCTTCCGGCAGATTAATGGAAGCGATACAACTTGAGGCATCCAGCTTTTTATACGGCCAAAAGCACCACCCGATTTCATTTTTTTCCAACGTATTTCTGAATTCAGATATCCACTCATTGTTATTTTCGCCGGATTCTCCAAGCCAAATCGGAACATTATATTTGTCCCTGAAATCAATGTATTCTTGTACAACCGATTGGTCCGGTTTAGTCCAGTATTTATGGAATGTATAAACTAGTTTTGAATCGAAAGGGGAGCCAAAAACTTTAAAATTGCTGTTCCATTGTGCCCCGCCTAGAAATATCAGATGATTTTTATCGACTTTCCTGATTTCCTTTGTAATATCTTTATATAACGGTTCTAAATTGGGATTTAACTTAGCCGAATCAAAATAATGCGCAATCGGTTCATTTAGAAGATCATACCCGATTAAAATACTTTTGTCCCGGTAACGCTCTGCTATTTTCCCCCATAGGTTAATAGTCAATCTTTTGCAATCATCGCTTTCAAAGAGGAAAGGATATCCCCAGCTATCGTCAATATTATCTCCAGTCTGCCCGCATGGAGCACAGTGCATATCAAGTATTACATAAATATTTTCTTCCATGCACCATCCTATTACCCTGTCGAGCAGTTCAAATCCCGGCCCCGTAAAAATTCCGGTATCTTCCTGAACGAATAATCTAAAATTAAATGGGATTCGTACAGAGTTGAATCCCAGTTTTTTAATAAAATTTATATCATCTTTTGAAATGTAATTATCCCGGTAAATCTTCCATAAATTATTAGTCTCTTCCGGACCTAGCAGTTCTAAAAATAAATTATTGATCAGTCTTGGAGAAGAGGTATTTTCAAATTTAAACATATAACCTTCCGGAACGAGCCAATTCCCTAAATTAATACCTCGTAACAGCAACGGTTTTCCATCCGGCGTTATAATTTGCTTTCCGTTAGTGGACACAAAACCCAACTGAGCGGCCGTTTGGATAGTAAATAAAAATGTGAGAATAAAATATTTGCGCATCTTTTTTAAAGATTTATGAATAATTATTAAAAGAAATCCTGGTATTCTTAGCCCTAAAGACTTATTTTCTCAAATATTATGCCCGCATAGCGTTTGATGCAAGCTTTTATACAGTTTTATTTATTGAAAATTCCAAAGGAATTTTAAAATCTATTTAAAGAAAGATTTTTTTATTAAGGAATTCTCAAACAGCATTTATTATTTTAATAACCTTGCTTATTAAATTGATAAGGAATATTATTTAACCGGCTAATATTTTGGATTTAATAATTCAAAAAAAAGAGGGGAAAAATTTTTCATAACAGGACTATCTTCAATTTAACAAAATAAAATTCAGGCAATGAACTTTGAAAAACTTTTTTATGTTGTTATTAGTTCAATAGTAATCACGGCATTTATATCGGTTCTATACATATTCCCTCCTGTCCAGGTGAAAGAAAACGAAAATAGTTTTATTAGAAAAATTTATTTTGTTGATCATATTTCTGCAGCTCACCAGAAAGTAATCGATAGATTCAATGCAAAATATAAAGGGCAGATAGAGGTTGAAGCTATAAATCTTCCGTTTACAAAATTCAGTACAAACGAACGGAAAGAACTGCTTGCAAGATATTTAAGGAGTAAAAGCGGACGAATCGATATTTTTTCAGTTGATCAGATTTGGGTTCCCCGCTTTGCAAAATGGTCCGTACCCCTGGATAAATTTATTTCCCCCGCGCAAAAAGAAAAACTTCTTAAATATGCTTTGGAGTCATGCTATTACAAAGATTCTTTAGTAGCCATACCTCTATATATTGATATTGCTCTGATGTATTACCGGAAGGATATTCTTCAAAAACTTACTAAATATTCAGACATTCAAAAAAAATTAAAAGATTCCATAACATGGGAAGATTTCGTTCTGCTTAAGAACGAGCTTGGAAATAAGTATCCTTTTTTTCTTTTTCAGGCAGATGATTTCGAAGGCTTGATATGTATTTTTGCCGAGATGATGGCAAACCTGGGGAAGCCGGTACTTTTTAACGGAAAGCTGCAATTAAATACAGCAGAAGCACGGCAGTGTCTCCAGCTTCTCGTGGATATTGTAAATAAATACGGGTTATCTCCTAAAGCAGTAGCGCAATTAAAAGAAAATCCAAGCTATAATTATTATGTAAAAAACAATGGAGTATTTCTTCGCGGATGGACTGCATTTTTAAGCAAAGAGAGCAGAAGCTTATTTAGTAACAATGAGATTTTTAATTACCTCGAAAGCGTTCCCACTCCACATTTCAGAGGCACTAATCCGGTTTCGGTTTACGGCGGCTGGAATTTGATGATATCAAAATTCTCATCAAAGATTCCCGAATCATTAAAGTTCTTAAATTTTCTTATAAGTGAAGAAGCGCAAAAAATCTTGTACGAAGAAGGGAGGCTGCTTCCGATTAATGTCAATGTTTATAAAGACTTGGGCTTTACAAATAAGGATGAAGAATTAAAATTTTATTACTCACTTCTTCAAAGAGGAATTCATAGGCCGTTTACGGAAAGATATACGGCAATATCGGATATTCTTTCCTATTATCTTAATCTTGCAATAAGGAATGAAATAAGTGTGAATGAAGCGCTGGCAAAAGCTGAAGAAAAAATTAATTCAAACAGTATTTTAATAAAATAAAAAGTTTGTACAATGGCTATAAAAAAAAGAATAATCGAAAAACTAAAAGAGTACCATTTTGAATTTAAACACCTCACGGTGCTGTTTGTAATATTGTTTTTATTTCAGCTCATAGTTTCATTCATTAACAAAGCCTCTATCAGGGGATTTTTAGGCAGCACACAAGAGTGGTATCAGCAGGATTCTGCAGAAAGATTAGCCAATTTGACTACTACGTCGCTGGAGCTTCTCCTGGAAACAATAAAACCGAAAACCAAGCTTAATGAGGAAGAAGCAGGGAGAACTATTCAATCTTTTGATATAATACTCAGCCAGCAGATTTTGCAGCATAATATTGAAGAGCTTTGCATCCTGGTTACAAAAGGCGATAGGATTTATGCTATTGATGACGGGAAAGTTCTTTATTCTTTTCTTCTTGAAGATGCTGATAATATTCCCGGTACAAAAATTTCACATGCTAAAGCAATAAAATTGTACCATGGGCTGCAGAATAATATACGATCTAAAGAGCAGATATTTACGATACTTTCGGATAAACAGACTTTTCATACCTTTGTTCCGTTTGTATTGAGGGGAGAGTATATCGGAGCTCTGTACATTAAAAATACACCGGATTTTTCATTCATCACAAATCAAATTATTTCAGGCTACGATGAAACATCGGTTATTTATTTATCATTAATTTTACTCGGTCTTTTAGCTATGTATTTTATTTCATCCTACTCGGTTAAAGAAAGGGATGAAGCTCAAAAGCAATTGTTTGAAGAGCATGAAATTAACTTAAAGAAACAAATTAATTATGAAAAAGAAATGATATTTACAAAACGGATCTATCATACTCATCATAAAGCCGAAAAAGTAATGGGTTTCATAAAGGAAGATTTGCGTCAGCTTGCACCAGATAATATCAATGAAATAAAATTCAGAGTAAATAAGTATGCAAATTTTATTTCAAGAGTAATTTATGATATGAAATGGTATGATCCTCCTTTGCAAACTATAAGAAACCAGCTCTTCAGCACCGATTTAAATGAAGCATTAAGATTTACTGTAAGCAATATATTTTTAAGGACTTCCAGCAGCTCAAATTCTTTCAGAATAAGCCTTGATTTGGATGAAATGCTTCCCAAAGTTTCTATAAACGAATTTGTATTCTGGGAAATTATAGAGCCGATTATCCAAAACAGCATTGACCATTCCGGAGTTAATAACCTGGTTATCTCTGTTAAAACCTTCTACGATGAGCTTCAAAAAAAATCATTTATAATAATTTCAGATAATGGCAGAGGAATATCAAAAGAGCTTCTTGAAACAGACAAAGAAGGTATAAAAAAACTCTTTAGAGAAAATATTACTACTAAACAAATTAATGTGCCTAACACCGGATACGGCTGTTATATTGCTTACGAAATTTCAAAACGCTGCGGCTGGGGTATCGATGCTGAAAATATCACGGAAGGCGGCTGCCGATTTATAATTACTATTATTAATTAATCTAAGCCGGAATTAAAATGTTAAACAATCTTATAAACGTTTTGCTTATTGAAGATGAAGAGTATGATGTTCGAAGAGTAATGAATACGATAAAACCTTTTTCCGAGCAGATAAAAATTATTAATATCGTATCTGATGGGAATACTGCGGTAGAGCTTCTTCAAAAAAATTGTGGCGGCTACGATGTCGTTGTAATGGACTTCCAGATTGCCGGCGGATTAATGGGCGAAGATTTAATAAGAAAAATAAAAGAGATTGACAATTCCTTGCAGATTATCGTGGTTACAAAAATGACTGTCAATCTTACGGATTTTAATTTTGCTAATAAGCTTCTAAAGGCAGGCGCATTCTGGTACTGTACGAAATATCCCGGCGATATTGAAGAATATATTTATCAGCCGACGGATTTTGTTATAAGCGTCTTTAATGCTTTTGAAAAAAGCAGACTTGAAAAAGAAAGGCAGAAATCGAACCAAAAGCTTATTAAAAATGTAAAAGATATTCTAATGCAGAAACAGCTGATCGGCGATTCTCCTTCAATTATTAAATTAAAAGATGAAATTAAAAAATATTCCAACAGTGATGTAAGCATTTTAATTAAAGGTGCTTCCGGAACCGGAAAAGAGTTGGTCGCTTACAACATTCATTATAACAGTTTGAGAAAATTTGAGAACTTTGTAGCAATTAATTGCGGAAGCCTGCCGAATGAACTAGTTGAAAGCGAACTCTTTGGATATGAAAAAGGTGCTTTTACCGGCGCAGATAAAAAGAAACCCGGTTTATTTGAGCTTGCTCACCAGGGAACTATTTTTTTGGATGAAATAACCGAGCTGCCTGCCTCTGCACAAGTCAAGCTTCTTCGTGTAATCCAGGACGGTGAACTTGAAAAAATCGGAAGAACGGAGAAAATTAAGGTCAATGTAAGATTAATTGCCGCTACAAACAGGAATATTGAAGAAGAAGTAAAAGCCAAACGGTTCAGGGAAGACCTGTACTACAGGTTAAATGTAGTCCCGATTTTTGTTCCCGAATTGAAAAATAGGAAGGAAGATATTCCTGTTTTGCTTGATCATTTCAGTGCTGTGATGTGTCTGAATATGGGGAGAGAAAAACCATCCATTGATAATGAAGCAATGAATATTCTCATTAATTATGAATGGCCCGGAAATGTAAGAGAATTGAAAAATATTGTGCAGCGCTTGTTGTTTAATTACGAGCCGGTTATAAATGCGTCGCAGGTTAAAATAGCTTTAGGAATTATAGATAAAGAAGAAGATTCTGTAAACCGCAATAATGGTATTGAATTTATTGAAAACGGGAAGATGCTTCCATTAAAGCAGCTGGAGAAAATGTTCCGTCAAAGGTATTTTAAATATGTAAGGGATAATTCCGATTCCGATACTGAGGCAGCAAAAAAAATGGGAATAGCTCCGCCGAATTAC
>DAISZW010000010.1:0-7559 GCA_036824595.1 Ignavibacteriaceae bacterium | reverse complement strand
TTCCGATTCCGATACTGAGGCAGCAAAAAAAATGGGAATAGCTCCGCCGAATTACTATAGGATGGCCAAGGAACTTGGACTGAAATAAATGGAAAATGGAAAATGGTAAATGGTAAATGGAAGAATGAAATATATTATGCAAATAACAATTTTTTATATTCTTATTTCTTCACAATTTTTTCTTTCCTGCAAAGAACAAATTCATCAATCGCACAAAATTGATTCTTCTGATGTCAAAGAAATAACCATTGTCAATAAGGTATATTGCAGTTCAGTAGAATTTGTGAGAAAAAAAGTTATTATAACTGAAAGAAATCAGATAAATAACATAATTGAAACTTTCAGTTATGCAAAACTTATAAAACAAAAAGATGTTGGATTAAATAGAAATAACGGTTTTTTTGAAATAGAGTTTTACGAAGGAGAAGAAGAACACTCATATGATGTTGTATATACAATTTATGATGGAATTGTGGTTGTGAATTCGAATAATGGTGATTGTTTTAAGAATGATCTCTTGGAAGTAAAGATATATAAACTTTTTATAGAGTAAACTAATTTTCGCTCAATTTCATAGGCTATGATTGCAGTTTTTTGCTGCATTGGAAAGAAATTTCAAAATAAAACTTATTACAACAAATAGACTAATCTTAAATGAATTTTTATCAAAATCACTAAAGGAGTATAGATCTATTTCCCTTATCAATTTAATAACTCCTCCATTATTAGTTTAATAAAAACTTCGGTTTTGCACTTCTAACTACCCTCAAAAAATATTAAATCCCGAATTTTATTAATTACTCTCATTGGTATGTTACTTGTCTAAGCCATTATCGGGCAGATATCTTCTTTCAATTAAACAAGAATAAAATAATGAGTAGTAAATGATTAAATCTATACTATTCCCCTCAGGTATGGTTAGATGTTTCATAATTTCCTCATTATTTATCAATTCCTTCCTAGAAGATTTACCCGCCCAAATTGCCAGCCTCGAAGCTACATTAAAAATGCAGGTAGTAGATGAGATTTATATTCCTTTTCAGAATGGAATACCAGTGCCCTCTTTTGAAAAACAAAACAGACAAACAATAGATCTAAAAGGCGATTGGAAGAAACAAAGGTTTAATGCAGATGACAATATTACCTTAAGTAAAAGAAATTCAACAGGTTATCAAAATCTTATAGCAGAGGCCCAGGAAAGATACCTTTCAAGTTATGATGACAGCGGCTGGGAGACTAAAAAAATTCCCTCTGTTGAAAACCAAATGAATCCCTATCCGACTGTTCCGGAATATTATGAAAACGGAGTTTGGTTCAGAAGAATATTTAATGCCCCCGATTCATTAAACGGGAAATTTGTTAAACTAATGTTTTATGCAGTTAACTATGTGGCTGATGTCTGGCTTAACGATGTTTATCTTGGTTATCATGAAGGAGGTTATACTCCTTTTGCATTTGATGTATCTGCCGCTTTGAATTACGGCGGATCAAATACTTTGGTTGTCAGGGTTGATAATCCTGCCTGGGGTTCAAGGAATGATATTGTCCCTTATGTAAGAGTCGATTGGTTTAATTATACCGGTATTATTCATGATGTTTATCTTGAAGTTTCTGATCAGGTTTCCATTATGCGGACCGATATTGTACCCCAAAGTATTGATGGAAGAATTCAGACTACAATTGCTGTTTTAAACAGCAGTTCTGCAAATACAAATGTCGATGTTTCAGTCGAAATTTTTGAAGCCGATGTGAATGAGAATAATGTTAAAACTGAAAAAGCTTCTGATCTGATTGGCAGCACCGCTCCTGTTTCAGGTTCCATGCAGACTTCATTGAACATTGGAGAAGATTCCGCAAGAGTCTGGAGAACAATCCTTCAAATACAAAATCCAAAACTTTGGTATCCGAAATATCCTAACCTTTATGTAATGAAAGTTCAGCTTAAAGAAAACAATGAGGTGATAGATGAATACTGTACTCAATTCGGAATTAGGACTATAAGAACCGAAGTGGATAAAGTTTTTTTAAACAATCAGCCTGTTTTTTTCACCGGAGTTGCACGCCACGAAGATCATCCGGTATTCGGAAGAAGCATTCCAATAGATACAATTTATGAAGATATGGTGAAGGTAAAAGGAGTAAATTCCAATATGCTTCGTACTGCGCATTATCCGAATCATCTTTATACTTATTTGCTGGCAGACAGGATTGGAATTACAATTATAGAAGAGATTCCGGTTTGGTGGTTTGATGAATCATTTCCATGGGTAATACAAAATTCTCTAAGACATATACATGAACAGATGTTTAGAGAAATGGTATTTAAAGATTATAACCGCCCTTCAATAATTCTTTGGAGCACTTGCAACGAATGCTTGGACGTAGATAACAGGAAAGTCTACATACAAAAGGTATGGCAAGATCTTAATTTCAAATTCCCAGACGGAAGACTAATAACTCAGTCTGCCGCTGCTGATAGACCTGGCCCTGAAGACCCGTCCCAAGCTGCATGCGATGTTGCCGGCTGGACTATGTATTTTGGAATTTTTCATGGCGGAACTTATTACGATGGTACTAGAAGATTTGTCGGCTATGCAAATATTGAATATCCTTTAAAGCCTATTCTGGATACCGAATTTGGCTATTGGTCGGGTGAGCAGCTTTCTCTCAACGGACAGAATGCCCAGGTTACTGTTTTCGATTCTACTTTTCAAGCTTTTACATTCAGAGCCTCAGTCATTAAACCGGATGGGTCCTATAATTATGGGGGATATTTAATGGGAGTAACATGGTGGTGCATTTTTGATTGGTATTCACATGGACATCCCAGCGGTTTCCAAAGCATGGGATTATATAATATGGATAGGACCAGGGGAAAGCTTGTTAAAGATGCACTTAAGGCCGCATATGAACCTTATTATAACTTAGGGGGAATCGCCGTATTAACAGGTGTAAATGATGAAGTGAAAATAATTCCTGATGAATTTAGTTTAAAACAGAATTATCCAAATCCTTTTAATCCGAGAACGAAATTAGGATTCCGGATTCCTGCCTCGACGGCAGGCGGGCCGGATTTTCCGTCAGGACTCCGTCCTGCCGGGACGAGCGGATTTGTGTCACTTAAGGTCTATGATGTATTAGGAAGAGAAGTTGCAATCCTAGTTAATGAAGAAAAAAAACCGGGAGAATATGAAATTAATTTTAATTCGGATGAATTCGGTTTAAGCACCGGGGTCTATGTTTATATACTAACTGCTAATGATCATACAATTGCAAAAAAGATGATTCTGCTTAAATAATATTGGAAAGAATTTTAGTGTCCGGGAATTTTACTTTAATAGATAATTTAGTTCTGGTTTTATACTTAATAGTTGTATTGAGCCTGGGATTTTACTATTCACGCCGTGAGAAAAAGTTCGACGACTATTTTTTAGCCGGAAAAAATATAGGTTGGCTTGTAGTCGGTTTGTCAATTTTTGCCACAAACATTTCAAGTGAACATTTTGTTGGTTTGGCAGGATCAGGTGCGTCCCGCGGATTAGCAGTCGGTCAGTTTGAATTAATGGCAATCTTTATCTTGATAATTCTCGGCTGGTTTTTAGCTCCAATTTATATAAAATCAGGTGCTGCAACAATGCCGGAATTTTTGGAAAAACGCTTTGGAAGCAGGAGTAGTAAATTCTTTGCAGTAATTTCAATTTTCTTATATATTTTCACGAAAATTACAGTTACAATTTTTGCCGGCGGGATTTTATTCTACAAAATTTTTGGATTAAGCATTTATACTTCGGCAATAATTATTCTCCTTATAACCGGTTTGTACAGTGTAACCGGCGGAGCAGCAGCAGTTATGAAAACCCATGTTTTTCAAGCCGTTTTAATTCTCCTGGGAGCTATAATTCTTACAATATTCGGGTTGAATGAAGTTGGAGGCTTCTCAGGTCTTAAGCAAAAGCTGCCGGCAGATTATTTTAATATGTTTAAACCGATCTCGGATCCGGATTTCCCCTGGACAGGAATTATTTTCGGGGCTCCCATTATTGCTTTCTGGTATTGGTGTGCCGATCATTATATCGTTCAAAAAGTATTGAGTGCCAAATCAATAAATGACGCAAGACAGGGGTCTCTCTTAGCTGCATTTCTAAAAATATTCCCCATTTTTATTCTTGTAATGCCGGGATTAATTGCTGCCGCACTTTTTCCTGAAATAACAGGGGATGAAGCTTACCCAACTCTTTTAGCCAGCAATATTTTACCTATAGGAATTAAAGGTTTCGTAGTTGCCGGATTGTTGGCTGCAATAATGTCATCACTCGGCAGTGTATTTAACGTAACTTCTGCACTTATCACTAATGATTTCTACAAGCCTAAACATCCTGAAGCCAGTGAAAGAAAGTTAGTTCTAATAGGAAGGCTTTCCACGACCGCCATAGTTATTACTGCAATTTTGTGTGTTCCATTAGTAAAGCTAATCGGTTCTCAAATTTATATTTTCCTGCAGAGTGTTCAGGCGTTTATCAGTCCCCCTATTACTGCGGTGTTTCTTTTTGGAATATTGATGAAAAAAACCACTTCTAAAGCTGCCTTCTGGACCTTGATTATAGGGGAAGCAATCGGGGTTTCAAGGTTGATTGTAGAAGTATTAAATAATTCCGGGATGCTGAATCAGCCGTTCCTAGAATTTTATGCGGGAATTAATTATCTCCATTTTGCCATTTTTTTGTTCGCAGTTTCATCAATAATGATTGTTATAATTAGCTTTGCAACTCAATGCTCTGAAGAATCAAAAATAAATAAAATAAAATATCTGTTGTATGATAGTTTTAGTGAAATAAAAATTGATATACACCCCGGAGAACGGGGGATTGTAAGAGGATATAAGACAAATTTAATTTTATCTGCATTTATAGTTCTGATAATTCTTGGTTTATGGAGTTTATGGTATTGATTAATATTGAAAATGATTTAGCCGTACTCTTAATCGTAATCTTAATCCTGTGTATAGAGAATGAGATTGAGAGTAAGATTTTTTATCGGTATAGTCATTTAATTAACTTTAAATAATATAGAGAGGATAGTTATGAAGAAAATCTACTTACCAGTTTTTCTCAGCCATAGGCTGATGAGCCTTGGGCTCATATGGATTCTTTCAATTGCTTTTGTCGCAAAAGGGCAAACACTAATTGAAAGCTTCGATGCAGTTTCTACAGATTCAACTTATGCGACACTTCTGGAGCCAGGATCAACCGCTGCATTTAGTGAAGTTACAAGTGACAAGGTTGAAGGTGCCGCTTCACTAAAATTTCACGCCAACCTTGCATCTGTACATACTTGGGGTACTTATGTACAGCGTCAGAAAGTATACCCTGAGGGAACCTTTCTTGATCTTAGTAAAAATGATTCATTGAGTTTGTGGATCAAAGTGACAATGGCTCCGGAGCTGCCGGCTAGCTTTGTATTCAGAATTCATATCGCTGATCGCCCCGCTCCAGGCGATAACAATGAAGAATATATATATGAACATGGGACCATTATTGATGCGGTTTCAGAGTGGGTCCAGTTGAAAATTCCTTTAGTTGAAAGGGAAGTGGATTCAGGCAACCCCGATACTACCGGTTTTATTTTATTCCCAGCCGCCTGGAGTCGTAATCCTGCTACCCAGGAGAACAATAAAGTATTAGATTACGATAAAATTGTTGCTTTTAACATTGCTGCAGTTAGCTTAACAGATGCAGTTGATTCCGTAGAATTTTTGTTAGATAAATTTGAAAGAACAGGAGTCAGGGAAGTTCCTTTAGTTGTTTTTAATGGTAAAGCTGTTCCCGGTAATCTCGAGATGTGGACATGGGGTCAATCTCAAGGTTCAATTGAAGAAGGTGCTGGTTCAACTCCGCAAAAAAATGCTGTCAAATGGGTCCAAGGAGATGAATGGAGTAATGGATGGACGGGACTTGCTTGGAATATAGTTCCTCCTCATAGTTTGGTAAATGCATGGAGTACTGACAGCTTAAAATTCAAGTTAAAGTCAGAAAGCTGGAGTGATACATTAAGAATTCAGCTCGAAACAAGCGGCACTCAAAAAAGTATGTTCTTGCTTGTTCCTCCTGGAGATAATCAATGGCATGAATATGGTTTTCCTTTAAACAGTGCTATTAAAGTAAACGAGAGTGCTGTTACAGATCTTGCAGATCCGTCAAATTTAACTTTATTTCAATTTGTTACAGGAGACTGGGTAGGCAGCGGTGTTGCCGGAAGTGTTCTTTGGTTTGATGATATATGGACGGGCAACCCGGATATCGATGTCGAAGCTTCGGTAGCTCCCACAAATTTAGCAATTATTCCCGGTGCATATGTAAATCTTGTTACATGGTCAGATGTGCCTGGTGAGGATGGCGAAAGCTATAACATATATTACAGCATGAATCCTATTACAGATGTTGCTCAGGCTGAAGTAGCAGCTTTGAGGATTGAAGAAGGAGAACAGCTGTTTACACATGTTTTAAGATCCCCTGTAAATGATCTGGAGGTTGTATACTATTATGCAATTACATGTACAGATGATAACGGAAATATCTCAGATCATGCTTCGTTAGGAAGCCCTGTAACGAATACTGCACAAGGAGTTGTTACAATTTCATTGAATGCTCCAACATCTACATTTACTGCTGATGGTAATTTAAGTGAATGGGCTGGAATTACACCAATTCATATGGCTCCATCCGGTGGTGGTTATTCAGTGGAACTTATGGAGCAATTTTCTGGGGATGCTGATCTCTCTGTAGATGCCTATGTGGCAGTAGACAATGACTATCTTTATATAGCATTTGACGTTGAAGATGATATTATTTATCACTCACATGGTACAACTTATGAAAACGATTGTCCGGATATCATGATAGGCTTATATAATTGGCATGGAATGCCTCACACAAGCTTTCAAAGGGATCCTGCACCTGATTATCATATTAGATTTGCTTGGGATAGAGCATTAATTGAAAGGCCTGCAGAAGATAGTCTGCTTATTCCTGGAACGGAATATTTCTGGGGTGAGAAATTCCCTACAGGTTACACGGTAGAAGCAAGAATTCCATGGCAATTGATTGCCGATAGAACAGGAGATAATCGTTTTACCCCGGTGGAAGGTTACAGAATTCCTCTTGATTTTTCAATTAATGATGCTGACGAAAATAATGCAAGACAGAGTGTATTAACTTATTCCCCCGTGAATCAAAATAATTCATGGAATAATGTTTCTCTCTGGCTGTATACCTGGATCGGAAATACAATGCTGGGTGCAGATGATGAGAATGTTGCACTCCTTAATAAATATACACTTTCTCAGAATTATCCGAATCCGTTCAACCCCACAACACAAATCATTTACTCGCTTGAAAAACCCGGGTTGGTAACAATAAAAGTGTATGATATTCTTGGAAGATTTATAACTACACTTGTTAATGAACAGCAAAATTCCGGTCAGCATACGATTGATTTTAATGCATCCGATTTATCCAGCGGAATATATTTCTATCAATTGAATTCCGGATCCTTCTCAAGCA
>DAISZW010000333.1:0-1080 GCA_036824595.1 Ignavibacteriaceae bacterium | reverse complement strand
AGAAGACTTTTGGATCTGCCGAAGGATTTCCCGAATTGATTGTACTTGATAATACTAGTCCCGAAGCAGTTTTGGATGTCGAAGCTAAAATTAATTTAAGCACGAGCTTATTTGTTGTTCCGAGCAAATCTGGCACAACGACGGAAACCTTGAGCTTTTATAAATATTTTTTTGAAAAAGTTAAACAGATAGGTGCACTGAATCCGGGTAAAAATTTTATTGCAATTACCGATCAGGGTACACCGCTTGAAGAGGAAGCAAAAAATAAAAACTTCAGAAGGACGTTTATTAACCCGGGGAATATCGGGGGAAGGTATTCCGCACTTTCATACTTCGGACTGGTGCCGATGGCATTAATCGGAATCGACATTGGGAAACTTTTAGAATATGCGCATCAATTTCAAAACAGCTGCCATCCGTTTATTCCTGCGCAGGCAAATCCTGCGGTCGGTCTTGGTGCGGTGCTGGGAATTGCATATAAACAGGGCCGTGATAAAGTAACATTTATTATTTCAGATTCCTTGTCAGCATTTGGCGATTGGGTTGAACAGCTGATTGCCGAAAGTACAGGGAAGGAAGGAAACGGATTAGTACCGGTAGTGGGAGAGGATACTGCAAAGCCCGAATTCTATTTGAATGACCGGGTATTTATCTACATGTATACAAAGTCAGACGAAGATATTGTTTTTACCAAAAGAGTTAATACATTTGAAAAAGCCGGTCATCCCGTAGTTAAAATTGAACTTCAGGCTAAAATTTCGCTGGGGGCTGAATTTTTACGCTGGGAAATCGCCACTGCGGCTGCCGGAGCCGTAATCGGAGTAAATCCATTCGATGAACCTAATGTTGCAGAGAGTAAAAAAAATACAAAAGATCTTCTAGCCGAATGGAAGCATGATGGTTCATTTAACTCAGGCACTCCTAAATTAGAGCACGAAAAAATGAAAATATTTTTTGAAGATTCTCTTGAACATAACGGAACAGCGCCGGATGAGTTTCTTAAAAATTTCTTAAATCTTGCATCCGGAACTGCGGAAAAACCGCAGCACCCCGGGTATATTTCAATACTTGCTTATTTCT
>DAISZW010000009.1:0-34473 GCA_036824595.1 Ignavibacteriaceae bacterium | reverse complement strand
AATATCGAATATAATCCATAAAGCTTTTGCGCAGTTAGTTTTTATTTTAACATTCGTAAATTCTATTTCCTTTCAGCAAACAAGAAATCAAAAATGCAAATAGGTATCGTAGGTCTGCCGTTTTCCGGCAAATCAACCCTTTTTCAAACATTAACAAAAACTCATCTTGATCCTTCAGTACTGGCAAAAGCCGAAAGTCATCAGGCTGTTGTAAAAGTCCCCGACAAAAGGCTGGATAAGCTGACTGAAATTTTTAAACCTCAGAAAAAAACAAACGCCGCAATTGAATTTGTAGATGTTATAGGTTTAAAAAAAGGCGAAACAGGATCAACACAGTTTACAAACAATTTTCTCTCAAAAGTAAAAACCAACGATGCTTTAATACAGGTTATCCGGATTTTTGAAAACGATGCTGTTCAGCATCCGGAGGGAAATATCGATATGATGCGGGATATCGATTCTTTTGAAACGGAATTTATAATCTCGGATATGTCGATTATTGAAAAGAGGATTCAAAATGTAAAAAAGCAGATTTTAAAACTGCAGGATGAGCAGATGAAGAAGGAATTAATTCTGCTGGAAAAATGCCTATACTTTCTGCAAAAGGAACATCTGCTGCGGGAAGCCGGTTTTTTAAAAGAAGACATGCAGATATTAAAAGGCTACCAGCTTCTTTCTGTAAAACCGATGCTTATTGCTTTGAACTTTGATGAAACACAAATAAATGAAACGGAAAAATATCTTGACCAGGTCGTAAAAAACAAGGTCGGAAAAAATACTAAGGTTATTTCATTCTTCGGTAAAATTGAAATGGAAATGAGTGAATTATCTGAAGACGAAGCGAAAGATTTTATGAAAGAATACCGCATTAAAGAATCTGCACTTGAAAGTATTATTAGGGGATCATATGAACTTCTCGGTCTCCATTCGTTCTTTACTGTCGGTGAAGATGAATGCCGCGCATGGACAATAAAAAAAGGAATGAATGCGCAGGAAGCTTCAGGAGCCATCCATTCCGATTTCTTCAGCAAGTTTATTCGTGCGGAAGTTGTTCATTACGACGACTTTATGAAATCCGGCTCTTTTGCAAAAGCAAAGGAACTTGGATTATGGAGACTGGAAGGGAAAGAATATATTGTTAAAGACGGAGATATTATCGCCGTAAGACACAGCTGAAGTCCGATTTCGAATGTTGACGAATTCATTTCTATTTATTCATAAAATTCGAAATCCGAAATTAACTTGGTATTTTAAGTATCATAAGTACAACTGCGATCCAGGGAGTTACCGAAGCAATAAATCCCCACATCTCCCACTGCTTAGCTAAAGTATGATATTCTTCTTGAGTAAAATTAGAGGATGAAGCAAGCGCATATATTTTTTTCTGGAGCGGAACCAGCTTCGCCATAAATACAACACCAGAAATTGTAAAAAGAATAATAGACCAGAGAATCCAGCCGGTAGAAAGAAGCGGAAATCCGCCATGAACTGCAGCACCTATTCCACCGATTAAAATTCCTATTACTCCCGGCATTGTGAAAATTCTGTCGGCTTTTATGATACCCTGGAATGCCGCTGCAATCTCTTTTGGGTCTTTCTTCTTTTCCGCAAATCTTTTCCAGAATACTCCTACCGTTATATTCCCTAAAAATAATATAACCGCGATTACATGTATAAGCTTCAAGATTAAATATACCATGCTTCCCTCCTAAAAAAATTTTTTTGTATTGGAAAATATAAAAGAAGAGTTGAATAAACATTTTTTTCCCCTGTGATATTATTTGGATCACGCCTGAAGTTAGTCGTAAAAATTTCCTTTAATCTTTTCCGTGACTAAAACTCCTTTATTAAAGGTATAATTATTTGAAATCCGGTTTTTCGCAAATATCTTTTTTATATGAGGTTTTTCAATGGTGAAGTAAAAAAGATACATCATGATTTGGTTTAACAAAATGAAAACAACACCCGCCGCCGAACCGTAAATGAGCGCATATCCGTATCCGTTTGCCTGCCCCATTCCGTACATGGGATTAGAAAAAATTGCATAGGGTCCTTTCTTTTTGAAATCTACAACAGCTTTTCCCAAGAATAAATCTTTGTAATAGTATACATCAATTCCGACAATCAGGGTAGACCAGACATTTACAACTATTCCGGTTAGAACTGAAGCTATTCCTGCAGCGATAAAAAAGTATTCAAGACTGTTATACCATGGAATAATAAAATTTGATTTATAAATCATTAGACTGAAGCTCGAACCGCTTAGGAAAAACATTAACGCGGTTGAAAGCTTATAAATTTCAAAGCCATTGGCTTCCCCGAATTTTCTTTTAAGCTGCTCAGCGATTCCATTCTTATTGAAGCTGAAAAAAAGAAATAGATATCTGCATGTAAATACTAAAAAGAAAATGATTACTGAAATGAAGGGTGTAGTTTCTTTTGCCAGCCAGCTAAATAAAAAATAAACCAATCCCAATGACGACATAAAGAGAATTCTTTTAGTTGAAATTTTATCAGTTAGAATTCCTCCCATTGCTAGTAGAATCTGAACGATTTTTTTCACCAGACTGAAAAATGTATTCATAAAGTTTAATATTTTTAGAAAAAAATTTAGGCAATACATGGCGGGGAAAAAATATTGAATGTCACTGTGAGGGAAGAATATCACAATCCTTCAGCCAGTTATTTATTCTTTTTTAGGAATGATGCTGATGGAACCGTTAGCTTCAAGAAAAGCATTATCAATTTTGGAGAGATTTTCTATCTTGTTTGTAACCTGGCGGCTTCTAAAATTTCTTCTTTCCTGAGAGAAGTACTTTCGATTACTTTTTCATCAAATGCTCCTTTTTTTATTATCTGGATTCCCGAACCTTCAAGTAAGCCGGCGAGTTTCCTCGATTTTGATGTCGCAAAAGAAAGAAACGCATGGCAAGCAATTAAAAAAGCTATGGTCAAAATTGTTGAAAGTAAATAGCCGGAACCATTTATTGCCCTGCTGGCTATTGAACCTATCATTACTGCGAGGATGATATCAAGAGCAGAATTCCTTCCAAAAATTTTTCTTTTTCCGATTCTGATTATAACTATAGTTGCAGCAAAAACGAGAAGGCTTCTGAGCAGCATTTGCCATTCATTTAATTTCTCCCCCTGCTCTGTAAAAACTTTTAATAATTCATCCATAAATATTTCCTTTCATTAATAAAAAAAGATTGGACGGTTTTCATTAGACTTTCATCTAATTACTTACCATCCAATCTAATTTCCGGTATTTGTATTAAACAAATCCGAAAACGGATTAACATTACTTACAATGTTAATCAGATGCAAAAATAGTATAGTATAATCTAAAATCAAGTGATGAACCTTCCATGTAATTTAAAGCAAAATTTAATTTCAAGATTCTATATCGGAATTCCCTGCTTCTTTAGATTTCATAATTAGTATTTATTTGTTGCCGTCAGGGAATATAGAAAAGCCTTTTCTGCCCGGATATGATTATTAACATTTAAATGATTTAGGTCTCAATAATTTATCAGAAGAAGAAGATGGGGAAATATGAAGAAGATGATGATGATAAAGTCGGCGGGAATTTTTTAGATATCCATGCACTCTATTTTTTTAATTGTCTCTAATTTAGGATAATTATAGAAAACTATATCCAGGCTTTTTAAAACTCCATTAACAGAAAATCTGTTTTTATTTATTGCACATGATATTTCCCTGCATTCTTCAGCAATTTTGGAACCGCCAATTCCAATATGCGGAATAAAAGGGATATCAAGCCTTAATTCAGCTGATAAAATACCGGTATACATTTTATCATGCAGCCTGATAATTTCACTGTTACCTTCATCAGGCACCAAAAAAACATCAGTGAATTTACTGAAGGCATCCTTCACAATAATAGATGATCTAATAGTAAAGTTTATAGATTCAAAATATTTTGTGCTTTTTTTTACGTGCTGAACAAAACTATGTTCTTCGATTTTTTCAACAGGGAAAACAATTGTAAAATGAGGTTCAACTACATTATAATAGCGCTCATCAAATTTTTTTCTTAATGATTGAACCCATTTGTAATCTTCCGCTTTCATTTCCGGATAAGCTAAAACCAATAGGGACATTTCAAACCTTTTTCATTTCTTAGTAAACTAAAAATTTTTTTATTGTACATTATGCATTTTGATTTCCATTTAAGCATTTCTTTAATAAACTAACCGGATGCATTACTTGAACATCGACATTAAACTTCTTCGCGCCATACTCAATTTGGGAAATGCACCCCGGATTACCGGTTAAAACAATTTCTGCATTTGTATTTTTTATGTTCTTCATTTTCCTTTCGAGTATAACCATCGAATCATCATACCTGGTGATATTATAAATGCCGGCACTCCCGCAGCACCAGGTTGATTCTTCCAGCGGTATTAAATCCAAACCCGGAATTCTTTTTAAAACATTTCTCGGCTGCTCAATTATTTTTTGAGCATGTGCAAGATGACAGGCATCGTGATAGGTAACCTTTTCTTGAATCTCTTTAAAGTTTAATTGAATTCCGGCTTCAGACAAAAACTCCATTATATCTTTTACTTTTCTCGAGAATAACTCGGCTTCAAGAGAAAATTCGGAATCATTTTTCAGCAGATCTCCATACTGTTTCATAAAAGCGCCGCAACCGGCTGAATTCGAAATTAGAAAATCATATTGTTTTTGCATGAAGGCTTTTATATTCTGCTTAGCAAGCTTCTCTGCAGTTTCAAAATCTCCGTTGTGTGCATGGAGAGAACCGCAGCAAACCTGATTTTCAGGAGTATAAACTTCACATCCATAGGCCGATAGAACATCGACAGTATCTTTATTAATTTCTGCAAACATTACATTCATCAGGCAGCCTTTTAAAAATGCAATTCTATATTTCACTTCACCATTCAATGGCAAAATTGATTCTTTAATAATTTTATCGCTGAACTTAGCGGATACTCGGGGAGCAAGTTTGTCAATTTCTGCGAGATGAGGAGATATCTTCCGGATGAATCCGGATGAATGAATAAATTTCCTAATGCGCGATTTTTGATAAAGATATAAAATTCTTGAGAATATTTTTAAATTTTTATTAGAAGCAAGAATATATTTAAGCGCAAATCTTTTTATAAACCTTTTTAAAAAAGACCCGGCGCCTGCTTTATCCGCCTCGGCTCTAGCTGCTTCAACCATCAATCCGTACTTAACTCCGGCCGGACAAGCAGTTTCGCAGGCCTGGCAATCGAGGCAAAAATTCATTTCATCGGCAAAAATATCGGTAATTTGCATTTCTCCCCTTGCAACGGATTTGATTAATCTGATTCGTCCGCGCGGAGAAGATCTTTCAAGCTTCGTCATTTCGTAAGTGGGACAAGCAGCTAAACACATTCCGCAGTGAATGCATTGAGAAAGAATATCGTCGCTTGGCAATACGCCGGCTAGATTACTATTTAATTTTATCATGACATAAATGTTTTACACTATTGAAAATTCATTGTCTCTATAGTTATTCAAAGTCATTGGTAAATGGTCATTGGTCATTAGAAGAATGACTATAATAACTACCTAATGACAATGAATAACTACCTAATGACAATGAATAACTACCTAATGACAATGAATGACTACCTAATGACAATGAATGACTACTTAATGATAATAAATTACTATTTGATGACTTTCATTTTGTACTTTTTACAGCGTATTCTTCACACTTCGGCGATATTGAAAATATCTTACCTGGATTCAAAATATTGTTTGGGTCAATTGACAATTTAATTTTCTTCATCATTTCAATTCCGGGAGCTCCGGCTACTTTCTCCAGGAACTTCTTTTTTGCCAATCCTGTTCCATGCTCGCCAGTTATTGTGCCGCCCAGTTTTATTGCTTCATTAAAAATAAAATCGAAAGCTCTGTGTGCATTTTCAATTTCCTGTTTGTCTCTTTCATCTGTAAGACAAGTAGGATGGAGGTTGCCGTCTCCAGCATGTCCAAAATTGCCGAAGGTTACGCCGAATTTTTGCCCGGCTTCGATTACTTTTTCAATCATTACCGGAAGCTCGCTTCTTGGAACTGTTGCATCTTCAAGAATTGTTGTGGGGCGTCTTCTTGCCAAAGCGCTGAATGCGCTTCTTCTTGCAGTTTTAAGAACTAAAGCTTCATCCGCATCTGCGGCTGTTTTAACTGCCGAAGCATTATTCTTTGCTAAAATATTTTTTATTGTTTCCGCATCTTCATAAACAATATTCCCTCTGCCGTCAACTTCGATAAGCAGGATTGCCTCGCTGTGCCTGGGAAGTCCGATATGCACAAAATCTTCGATGCAGTTAACAGTTGTCTTGTCTATAAATTCCATCATGCACGGTACTATATGAGAAGCGATAATTTCTGAAACTGCTTTTGCGCTGTCGGATAGTTTATCAAAATATGCAAGGATTGTAACAAAGTTTGAAGGCCTGGGAATTATTTTCAGGAGAATTTTGGTTATAATTCCGAGAGTTCCTTCACTTCCCACAATAAAATCCCGAAGATTATAACCGGCAGCATCCTTCATATTCTTACCGCCTGTTTTAAGAAGTTCTCCGTCAGGCAGTATCATTTCAATTCCAAGAACATAATTTTTTGTAACCCCGTATTTTAATCCTCTCAAACCGCCGGCATTATTTGCCACATTACCGCCGATAGTGCAAACATTCATGCTTCCCGGATCGGGCGGATAAAATAAATCAAATTTTTCTACTTCCTTCTGCAGGTCACCCGTAACCACGCCCGGCTGAACTAAAGCTGTTAAGTTATTCGTATCAACTTCCAGAATTTTATTCCATCTTGTCATTACAAGAACAACAGAATTTTCAACCGGTATTGCACCGCCGCTTAATCCGGTACCTGCTCCGCGAGGCACAACATTAAATTTTTCCTCATTCGCCAGCTTCAGTATTTCCGATATCTGAAATTCATTCTCAGGAAAGATTACCGCTTCCGGCAAAGTGCGGAAAATTGGTGTGGCATCGTAAGAATAACAAAGCCGGTCCTCTTCAGAATCCAGAAAATTTTTTGAACCCGCTGTGTTTTTTAGTTTAGTTTTTATTGAAGAGTTCATTTTTTGTTAAGAAATTTAAATCAATTGGTTTAAGGAAAATAAATTGTTTGTTAATATCAAAATAGACAAAAAATGATAATCAGTTTTAAGGAAAATTCAGTAAGCAGCAAAAGAATTGTCTAATCTATGAAACTCTTTTTAATATTAAGCTGACGAGATATGCCACAAGAATTACCAGGCCGATATAGATAGCGAGATATTTAAATGATTTGGAATTTAGAGTAAGAGTAGACAAATAACCGCGCCAGCCGCACTTTTCGCATCTGCACATTTTTAGGAAGGTTGTTCGCTTTACTATTGCTTCGAACCAATTCCTGGAATGGGAATACTTAAGACTATTGATAAGCCTGCATGAAGGGCATTTTGAAAAAAGCGGATCTACTCTTAAAAGAATGCGGGAGGTTTTCATGACCCGAAAATAATTTTAATAACAATTACTATCAACAGGACGGCGAAAATTTTTTTTAATCGTACCGATGAAGTTTTAAGCACGATTTTCACTCCGGCAAGAGCACCCAATGAAGAACCGATCCCCAGCGGCAGTCCGGCCAGCAGATAGATATATCCTACTTGATAAGGAACCTGAAAACCATTTACCTGCTGAAGTGAATACGACAGAGAGGATGAAACCATAGTGCATGCCGTTACTATTGATGATGTTCCGATTGCTTTTTTTATTTCGGTGCCGTAGAGATAAACTAAAATCGGAACAAATAAAATTCCTCCGCCTATTCCCGAAAATGCAGAGACAGCACCTACAATGAATCCCAAAGGCGGGAGGTATTTATCATTTAAAATGAGATTAGGAAATATGCTGCTTCCGTTTTCAAAATACATTCTTACGGCTGCGAAAATGAAAATAGCCGCGAAAATTACCTGGAGGAAAAACGGTTTTATATTCACGACGAAAAATGGAAAAATAAAAGATGCTGCAATACTGCCGGATGCAAGGAGCACCGCCTTCTTAGGAATTGTGTTGCCGTTTAAAAAATGCCTGGTTCCCGAAGTTATGCTTGCAATTGAACCTGCAAAAAGGGAAGTCCCCAAGGCAATATACGGAATCAGCGATCCATCAATATTTGTAACCGGAAGAACTAAATAGAGCAGCGGAACAAAAACCAAACCTCCGCCTATTCCAAGCATTCCAACTAGTATTCCGGTAAAATAACCTGCTGCCAGGAGCAAGGTTAACAACAGATATTCATTCAATGTTTTTCAGAAGCCTGTTGTATGAACTTGCATCATTAACAATATCCAAGGCTGTCTGGAATTGATAGTCATATTTTAAAGCTTCTTTAATCCTGGCTTCAGAACCCAGGTAGCGGGATGCAAGCTCAAATTTAATTTCTTTTATTAATTCATTCTTGAATAACTTTAATTCACCGTTCCCTTTTATTTCAAATTTATCCTTTATCTTGCTTAAATCGGAATAAACATCATCACCAAGTCTTTTATTTTTAACTTCCTGGAGGAGTTTGTCTACCAGCTCATCGGCTTCCGACTGGTATGTGAATTTTTCATCGGAAAGATATTTTTTAAAACTGTCGAAAAGCTTTTCATCATTTAAAGAACCAAAATCCGCATCAGGGTTATTGTAATAATAATGATCGGCGAACCGAAAGAAAATTCCCTTTGCAAGGAGTTCTGTAACCACCTCAGCAGTTTTCTGAACATCAACTATTGAATCGGGTGTAATTCCGCCTGCACTGAAAACAACTCTTTTGTTATCCGTGAGGTAGGGACTTTCGGAGAGTGAATCCTCCTCGGAAAACACTTCATTATCTTTTGTGTAATCAATTTTCTGGATACACCTGCCGCTAGGAGTGTAATACTTAGCGGTAGTTATTTTTAATGAAGTATTAAAGCTAAGCGGAGTAATTGTCTGTACTAATCCTTTCCCGTATGTTTTATTCCCTACAAGAACTGCCCTATCGTGATCCTGCAAAGCGCCGGCAACAATTTCGGAAGCGGAGGCGGAACCATCATTAACCAAAAGAATCATTTTCCCCTGGCCAAACATCGGTTCCTGGGCAGAGAAATAATCTTTCGTATTTAATTCATTTCGTCCTTTTGTCGAAACGATTAATTGATTTTTCGGAATGAATTTTTCGGTTATATCGACGGCTACATCCAGCAGTCCGCCCGGATTTCCTCTTAAATCAAGAATAATTGATTTTATTTCTTTCTGGGCTTTCAATTCTCTCAATGCTCGTTTTACTTCGTCGCCCGCAGAACGGCTGAAGCTGGCAAGCTTCAAATAAACATTATTGCTGTTTTCAGGATAAAAGCCGGAATAAATTAAATTCTTAACAATTACTTCTTCCCGGACAAGATTAAATTTTATGGAATCTTTTTCATTGCCTCGTACAACTTTCAATTCAACAACGGTTCCAGGTTTTCCTTTAACCAGAGAAGAGACATCATCGATATTCTCCGGAGAAATTTCAACGCTTCCCGCTTCGATTATAACATCGCCGATTCTAATTCCCTGGCGCTGCGCCGAATAGCCGTCGAGTACCTCAATTACAGTTACATTATTTCCGCGCACTCCGATCGATATTCCGACCCCGCCGTACTTCCCGTTTGTTATTAAATCAATTTCATCCTTTTTATTTTCATCAATAAAAATTGTATAAGGATCTAGAGATTGAAGCATTCCCTGAATTCCGGCTTCCATAAATTTATCAGGCTGAATTTCGTCAACATAGTTGAATGATATTTCCTTATAAACTTTGCTGAAAATATCGATGCTCTTTGATACTTCGAAGTAAATATCCCCGGTGCCCGTGAAGAAACCTGAAAAGGCAAAAAGGAGAACTACCGAAGCCATTGCCCACTTTATTTTATTGAATGTCATACCAGCTCCTTCTTAATAACTCGGCTTAATTCATTTACGATTTTGTTATGAATATCATCAATGCTTTTTGATCCGTCAATTACTTTAAACCTCTCTTCTTTCTTTGAAAGATAGAGATATCCGTCCCGTACGCGGTTAAAAAAATCGATGTCGGAGGTTTCAATTCTGTCGGGTTCTTTCTGCTGCGATCTCAACCTGGAGAATTTTCTTTTCTCCATTTCTTCAACCGATATATCGAGCAGAAAGGTAATATCGGGGATTGTTTCTCCGACCGCCAGATTATGAATCTGCTTTATTGTTTCCAGCGGAATTCCTCTGCCGAAACCCTGGTAAGCCGTCGATGAATCATGGAAACGGTCGGATATTACGAAGTATCCGTTCTTCAGCCACAGCCGGATTTTTTCACGTACAAGCTGCGCTCTGCTCGCAGAAAAAAGAAAAATTTCGGTTTCCATAAAAAAGTTTGAATGATTTTTATCGAGCAGAATTTTCCGTATCCTTTCGGAAATTTCAGTTCCTCCGGGTTCACGAATAATTTCGACCAGCTTGTTTTGTTTAACGAGAAAGGATTTCAGCAATTCAACCTGGGTTGATTTTCCGCAGAAGTCTATTCCTTCAAAAGATATAAACATATATTCTTTTTTATCTCAAGTAAACTCATTTAAATTTTTTAATAATGTATCTGAGTCTTTCAGGCTTTAAATAAATCATGGAAACATTATCGGGCAGTGAAACTTTCGGAGCAATCGTACCCACTGTATCCATCACTATATCATTGTAGTTTACCGAAAGATTTATTTTATCCTTGGTTAACTTGGCCAGTATATCAATTCCGGCTCTTACGCCTACGCTTATGTTACCCGGAAGAAGCAAAACGTTGCGGTTTACCGGAATATCATTAATGACTACGGGAACATTATCAAAATTTTTATCAACAATTTTCTGAATATCCAATGATATTCTGACATAATTATCATCATATCTCATGCCGGGAATTTCCATTAAGGTAAGCATTTCCATTCTTTTTGAATCAAGATTATCTAAATATAATTCACGGGTTGGAATAACCGATATATTTTTTAAAAATCTTCCCGGACCATGTACAACAGTATTTTCAGGAATGATCCGGATTGGTGTGGAAAGACCGTAACCCGGCTTAAAATCTAGTTTTAAATACGGCCGGATTTTTACTCTCTTGCTTGAAATTTTTTCAACAAAAAAAGAAAGTGTATCGGGGGCAATGCTGATTACTTCAATTCCGGATGAAAGCCATTGATTATCGCTCAAGTGATTATTCAAATCAACTACAACTTTTCCGCTGTCGTTTCCTACAGACACAACATAATCCGATTCGGCGCCGAGATTCACAGAAAAAAGCTTCCATCCCTGCCCTTTTAATCTGACCGAAACTTCGTCCGGCAGATCAGTGCCTGTTGTATAACCGGCCGGAAAATTTACCAGCCTTACAGGAACATTGAAAGTGGCAAAATAATCGCCCGATAAAGCAATAGAAACCCATAGAATTACCGAGAAAATAATCGAAATAATAACGATATGAAGATTCTTTTTCATCGATTTTAATTATTCAGTGATTCCCCCGGCCTTTTCAGGACAGGTTTAAGTCTGACTCTTTAGCCCATCAAAAATAAAGAAAAAATTCGGTTAAATATAAGGAAAAGGAAATCTTGGAATTAAATGGTAGAACATCCCGGAACCCTTCCGATTATTCTTTCGGCCTTGCATCCAGGTATTCTTGGAGGATTACTGCTGCCGAATTACGATCTATTAAACCTTTATCTCTTCTTTTTGATTTTTTAGAAACAGATTCAAGCACTTTCTCTTTAGCGATCATAGAAGAGTAGCGTTCATCAACAAGAATTACTTCTATGTTTGTTTTCGCTTCAAGCTTCTTTTTAAATTCTTCTATTACACCCGAAAACTTTGAAGCAGTTCCGTCTTCATTAAAAGGATTTCCTAAAATAATCTTTACTATATTTTTTTCTTTTACGATTTCGAGGATTTCTTTCCACATGCTGCCGTCATTCGGGATTGTCTTAAAAGGATATGCAAAGGTAAACAGCGGATCGCTTAAAGCTAATCCGATTCTTTTTAATCCAAAATCGATTGACAAAAATCTTTTAAGATTGTCGTTGAACATCACAAAATTCTAATGAATACTTTAAAATAATGGATTCTGCGGAAAGGTAATTCACACTGAGCTTTCAAATCTATCTACGGAGTAAACTCCTTTAAGTTTTTTCAGACGGTCTATGAGCCTCTGAAGATGCTCAAGGTTATGAACATAAAGAGTAACATTACCTTCAAAAGTGGAGTCGGTTGTAGTTAGATTTAGAGATTTTATATTTGTATTCTGGTATGATACAATGGTATGGGAAATATCATTTAAAATCCCGGGGGAATCCTCGCCTGTAATTTTCAGTCCCGCCACAAAGAGAGAATTTTCCGTTTGAGGCCATTGTACCGGCACAAGCTTGCTTCCGTCAGCTTCCGAAATCCTCAATAAATTAGTGCAAGTTTTCCTGTGGATTTTGATTCCCTCGCCGACAGTTATATATCCGATCACCGGATCGCCGGGAATGGGGTTGCAGCATTTTGCATATGAATGCATTATGCCGGAGGATTTGCCGTCGACCAAAACTCCGCCGATATCCTCTCGGGCTATGTTGGCAAAATTGTCAAATTCCAGTGCCGGAACTTTATCCTTCTTCTCCTTCTCCTTGGTCGCAGTAAGAATCTCATCAAGATTCACCTTCCCTTGAGCTATCTCCCTGAAGAATTGACGCGGGCTTTCATATTTTAATTTTGCAGATAACCTGTCGATATCATTAACGGTAAAGGATAATTTTAATTTTTTATTCTTTTTCTCCCAAATTTCCTTCCCGGCTTCAACAACATCATCTTCTTCTTTCTTAAGATACTTGCGTATTGCGGTTTTTGCTTTATGAGTGTTTACAAATTTAATCCAGTTCTTGTTGGGATGCTGATTTTTAGAAGTAATAATCTCAACCTGATCGCCGCTGTGGAGAATTGTATCGAGAGGAACTATTTTCCCGTTAACTTTTGCACCGATGCAATGATGCCCTACTTTACTGTGTATATCAAATGCAAAATCAACCGGAGTTGAATTAACCGGCAGATGCCTTAAATCTCCCTTTGGGGTAAAAACATAAATTTCATCCTGGTAGAGATTAAGTTTAAAACTTTCCAGCAGCTCATTCTTTGGTTCATCCTTGGAGGCAGTTTCAAAAATATCCCTGATCCAGTTTACCCAGTTATCCATTTCTTTATCGAGGTTACTCTTGCTCTCTTTATATTTCCAGTGGGCGGCAACTCCCTTTTCTGCAACCTCGTGCATTTTTTTAGTTCTTATCTGAACTTCTACCAGCCTTCCCTCGGGACCGATGACAGTTGTATGAATCGACTGGTAATTATTTGTCTTTGGAATTGAAATATAATCTTTAAAACGGTCCGCTACAGGAAGATACATTTGATTTACTATACCTAGAGTAGTGTAGCAGTCGTTATTATTATTTGTATCAAGGATAATTCTTATGGCGAAAAGATCGTAGATTTCTTCAAACGGTTTATTCCGTCTTACCATTTTTCTGTAAATACTGTAAAGATGTTTCGGTCTCCCATTAATTTCGAATTTTAAATTATACTCATTCAACTTTTCAATTATAGGATCGGTAAATTTTTTAATATAAGATTCTCTTTCTCGTCTCTTGGCTTTTGTCTTCTTAGCAATTTCATCGTATACTTCTTTATTTAAATATTTAAAAGCTAAGTCCTCGAGTTCCCATTTAACTTTGCCAAGCCCGAACCGGTTTGCAAACGGCGCATAGATTTCTAGTGTTTCCTGTGCAATTCTTCTCTGCTTCTCCGGCGTTAAATGTTCAAGTGTTCTCATGTTGTGAAGGCGGTCTGCAAATTTTACCAAGATAACTCTAACATCTTTAACCATCGAAAGAAGAAGCTTGCGGTAATTCTCAGCCTGTGTTATATCCTGCCCTTTAAATATCCCGCCTATTTTAGTAACCCCGTCGACTATTTCCGCAACTTCTTTCCCGAATTCTTTGGATAGCATGTCCAGGTTCAATTCGGTATCCTCAACAACATCGTGCAGCAAAGCGCTGACAACGGTTGTATCGTCCAAAGGAATTTCCGCGGCAACAATTATTGCGACTCCGTACGGATGTGAAATATAAGGTTCCCCCGATGCACGGAGATCATTCTTGTGCGCCTCAAGTGCGAACTCGAAAGCTTTTGTAATCAATGCTTCATTCACACTTGCAAGATGCTCTCTGCAGAGAGACAGCAGTTCATCGAGCATCTTTTTATATTTGGTATCGGTAAGCGCTAATACAGCCATTTATTATTCCTTCACACCCGGACTTAAAATTAATCTATTTTCAGCACTAGTTAAAGTCATGATTTCCCATCCTTAAAGACGGTGAGTTAGAACTTTATTGAAATATCTTAAAATTTCCAAATAAAATTTATAGATATAGCCTGAAATTAAAGATACTTTTCTTCGAATTGAGTATTTTTACGGGAAAAATTTTAAAAAATGGATCTAAAAATCAAAAACATTGCAGATTTGCTCAGGGTTGAAGAGAAAACCATCTACCAATGGATCAAAGAGAAAAAGATTCCCTGCTACAAGATTAATCACCAGTATAGATTTAATAAAACAGAAATTAATGAATGGATACTGAGCCATAAAACGGAATTTTCATCTTCATTGATTAATTTAATAATTTCGGATATAACTAATTTGTCTTCGCTGATTGAAAAAGGAGGAATCGCTGAAGACGTCCGGGGAAAAAACCGCGAAGAAGTTTTTAAGGATGCACTATCTAAAATTTTCATTCCTCCGGATTTAACCAAGGATGAAATTTTTAAGGCATTGTTAAGCCGGGAAGAATTAATGCCTACTGCAATCGGGAACGGGATCGCTATACCGCATCCCAGAAATCCCATTGTTACTAATCCAATGAATGCTAATGTAAGTATTTGTTTTCTGCATGATGCTATTGATTTCGGTGCTTTAGACAATAAACCCGTGAATACTTTATTTGTACTGCTTACTGCAAGTCCAAAAATGCACCTCAATGTTTTGTCAAAAATTTCTTATCTGTGCCAGGATAAAAAATTTTTAGAGCTGCTTGCACTTAAAGCGGATAAAGAGAATATTATGAATTTTATCAGGAATAGGGAAGCAGAATGGTCGAAGAAGGATGTTTGATGGTTGACGGAAGATGGATGATGTCGTAAAGGTATTGGGCTCTGCATTCTCTGCGCTCTTGCGTGAAACTTTTTTTAAAAACGAAAAACGCCACGCAGGCACAAGCTCACAAAGTCGGATGAAGGAATATAAAGGAAACAGAATTTACATTTTTTAGAAATTGGTTGAAGAATATGATTACACATTTTTATAAGGGAGATTAAACCGACAATGCCCTACTGCCTTTCCGGCTCTATTATTTTTTTAATTGGCGGTATCATCTCAATCTTTTTAAATGAGAAACCAAAAGCTGTTGTATTTCTTATCTTTTCTTTTATCAGCCAGGTATTTATCCTGCCGGAGAGTCTGCAGGTTTTATCCTCAGGCGTTCAGATTGAATCTTTTCTTCTTTTCAATGAACCGATTGGAACAGTTCACTTCAGATTAGATCCCTTATCGGCAGTTTTTACAATCATAATATCGCTCGGTTCTTTATTGGCTGCTGTTTACTCCATAGGCTACATGAAAATGTACCATGGAAAAAATGCTTCGCTGAATTCTTATTATTTTTTCCTGGGCTTAATGTCTGCTTCAATGCTTCTGGTTGTTACTGTCCAGAATGCAATTCTGTTCTTAATAGTCTGGGAGCTAATGTCGATTGCATCTTTCTTCCTTGTAATTTTTGAAAATAAAAAGGAAGAAGTCCTTAAAGCTGGAATTTATTATTTAACCGCAATGCAGATCTGTGCCGCATTTTTGATCGCAGCTTTCAGCTGGGCATCGGCAGAATCCGGTTCAACTGATTTTTCATCATTTAAAGATGTCCTAATCCATTCTAATAACACAGGTATTCTGCTTTTTATACTTTTTTTTATAGGATTCGGCACAAAAGCCGGTTTTGTTCCGATGCATACATGGCTTCCGAAAGCACATCCGGCTGCACCAACCGGAGTATCTGCCCTAATGTCGGGTGTTATGATTAAAACCGGCATTTATGGAATTCTCCGGATTCTTTTGCTAACCGGGATGCCTGATAAAAATCTGGCTTATGCAGTTTTAATTCTCTCAATTATTACCGGAATGCTAGGTGTAATGAATGCAATTGCTCAGCATGATTTAAAAAAATTACTTGCATATCACAGCATTGAAAATATCGGGATTATCGGAATAGGAATCGGCCTTGCAATGCTGGGAATGGTTTACAATAACCAGACTATTTCGGCACTGGGAATATTAGGAGCTCTGCTGCATACAATTAATCATTTTACTTTTAAAAGCGTACTATTCTATGGTGCCGGGGTAATTTATTACGGCACTCATACCCGCGAGATCGATAGGCTTGGAGGAATTGGAAAATATCTTCCGAAAACATCGGTTATGTTTTTAATTGCTTCACTTGCTATTACCGGCCTGCCTGTATTCAACGGATTTATCAGTGAATTTGCTATTTATCTCGGTATTTCAAAAAGTTTTTTTGTAAAAGATCTCAGCTTGAATATTGCCGCTTTACTGGGAATTTCAGGCTTAGCATTCATCGGTGCGATGGCCTTTATCTGCTTTACAAAAGTTTATGGAATATCTTTTTTAGGTTCTCCCCGTTCGGAATTTCATCCGCTCCCGGATGAAAAAGAATCCTCGATGCTCATTCCGATGGCTATACTGACTGCCGCAATAATCTGCATAGGAATATTCCCGCTGTTTATTATTGTACCTCTGGGAAATGTGGTTAATCAATTTCTAGGCGGCGGTTTTTATCCTGCTCAGCCGGAAATTTTCGATGTGTTTATTCCTATCTCTGTTTCGCTTACAATATTTGTTGCAGCAATTCTTTTCTTTTACACTTTAAGATCTCTTTTCTTAAAGAAGAAAGAAGTTAAAATGTTTAAGACATGGGACTGCGGATATCAGGGCCAGACTGAAGCAGCAATCCGGATGCAGTATACAAGCAGTTCATTTGCGCAGCCGTTTTTGACCCTGGTTGCTGAATTGGTTCCAAGAAAATTTAAATTAAAAAAAATACAACTGTTTTTTCCGAAAGAAGCTTCACTTGAAAGTCATGCCCAGGATTTATCGGAAAGCTATTTTATCCAGCCTTCAATCCGGTGGCTGAATAAATTTTTGAATTTGTTTTCATGGATTCAAAGCGGAAGAATGCAGCAGTACATCATTTACGGATTAATTTTTCTAGTCTTTCTCCTTATATGGATTTTAGGAGTTGAATAGTGCTGAAAGTTTTTATTTACATCTTAATAATCTTATCTCCTTTTCTTTTTACCGGCTTAATTAATAAAGTAAAAGCTATTTGGGCCGGCAGGAAAGGCGCTCCGGTTCTTCAGCCGTATTACGATTTCTTTAAATTGCTTAAAAAAGGTGAAGTAATCAGCAGAACCACTTCATTTGTTTTCCGGATTGCACCATCGATTAATGCTGCTTCTGTTTTTCTTGCTTTATTCATTATCCCGATTCCTTTTCTTGGTTCTGTAATTAAATTCCCAGGAGATTTTATTCTTTTTGTATACATTTTAGGATTTGCTAAATTTTTTACTGTCTGTGCTGCACTAGACACCGGCAGCAGCTTCGAGGGAATGGGAGCAAGCCGCGAAGTTACTTTCTCTTCCATCGTTGAACCTGCTTTCTTTATTATTTTAGGCTCGCTTGCATTAATTACCGGCCAGTTATCCTTTGAATCTATCTTCGCGGCAATAAATACAAGCACCGGATACACAATTCTTATTAAACTGCTTTTTGTCGTTTCTTTATTCATCATGCTGCTCACTGAAGGGAGCCGTGTTCCGGTTGACGATCCCAACACGCATCTTGAATTAACAATGATCCATGAAGTAATGATCTTAGATTATTCAGGTCCCGACCTAGCATTTATTTTGTATTCATCCGGTTTGAAGATGGTTTTATTTTCAATGCTGATAGCAAATTTGTTAATACCGCCTTCTATTAATTTAATTGTGGCATTGGGATTATTTCTCGGAATTATTGCCTTAATATTTATCAGCGTTGCAATTGTTGAATCTTTAATTGCACGCTCAAGGATGTCTCATGTTCCGCAGTTCATTTTTCTTATGACGGCTCTTTCGATCACTGCTTTTGCCGTTATAATTTTCTTTTTGTACGGAGGGTTTTAGTGACTGATATAATAATCATTCTTCTTGGGACAAGCATGCTTTACGTTTTTGCGGTGAGCAGGATAGAAGCTTATGTAAAAACTTTAGCTTTTCAGGGTCTGCTGCTTTTTCTTTTGGTCATTCTTGACATTAAACATATAAGCTGGCTCAACATAGCTTTTTTAAGCATTGAAACTCTGCTTGTAAAAGCGATAGCAATTCCTCTTTTTTTATTAATCATAATCCGTAAAAATGAGATAAGCCGTGAGGTTGAACCGTACATCTCGCAGTTTTATTCTCTGCTTATTGCGATGGGCATTTTCATTTTCGGATTTGCCGCAGCTTTCTGGTCGGCGGAAATCGGAGGCGAGATAAAACCGCTGTACTTCGGAATTTCAATCGTAATTATTGTTTCAAGTTTATTTCTGATAATAAACAGGAAGAAAATCATTACTCATATTTTATCGTACATGATGCTGGAGAACGGAATTTTCCTTCTTTCACTTTCAGTTGCCAACGAAATGCCAATGCTAGTAAACATTGGTGTGCTTCTCGATCTTTTTGTCGGCATTTACCTGTTTACCATTTTCTTCAACAAGATTGAAGAAATGTACGACGGCAGTCATATTGATGTATTAACCGAGCTGAAGGATTAATAATGATTATACTCGTAATTATTCTGCCGGTAATTTTAGGACTTCTCGCATTTTTTCTGAAGAACAAAATTGTGAGCCGTATTTCCTTGTTCGGTACTTCAATAATTTTTTTGGTTGTTCCGATTTTAAAATGGACTAATATTGAATGGTATTGGCTTCCCCGGTTATTTTTAGATTATTTCCAGTTCGATGCTGTCGGTACTCTTTTCTTTTCAATTATGGCTCTGGTATTTGCCGGGATTTCAGTCTATACTCTTTTTTACTTCAAAGAACATGAATTATCTCCCCAAAGGGAATCGGTATTCACTGCAGAAATTTTATTCTTTGCTGCCGCAATGTCGGGAGTAATTCTAGCCACTCACCTGGCTCTGCTTTGGGTTTTTGTGGAGGCCACAACTTTAACAAGCGCATTGCTGATATATTTTGAAAGAAAAAAATCCTCTCTCGAAGCCGCATGGAAGTATGTTTACATCTGCTCTATCGGAATTGCCTTAGCATTTGTAGGAATAATCATTTTGTCAATAGGCAGCAGAAGTTTTGATTCTTTATTCTTTAATGATCTGTATGAAAATGCAGCAAAAATAAATCCGTTCTGGCTCAAAGTTTCTTTCGCTTTTATATTTGTCGGCCTAGGGACAAAGATCGGAGTAGCCCCGCTGCATGCATGGCTCCCCGATGCGCATTCCGAAGCACCTTCGCCTGTATCAGCTTTACTTTCAGGAACACTGCTTAATTCTGCTTTCCTCGGCCTGCTCCGTTTTCAGGAAATTTTCATCAGGGCAGATATGGAAAGCTTTTCAAACTTCTTTTTTCTGCTTACAGGATTTTTATCTCTTATGGTTAGCTCGGTGTTTATGCTCCGCTTGAAAAACTACAAACGGATGCTTGCTTATTCATCAATTGAAAATATGGGAATTTTATTTATAGGCATTACATTGGGGCCGACGGGAATTTTCGCTGCAATGCTTCATACATTTGTGCATTCGCTTTCCAAGACATCATTATTTTTAACTTCAGGCAACATACTTCATTTATTTAACAGCAAGAAAATCGGCGAAGTAAAAGGAATTATAAAAAAAGATCCGCATACTGCCTGGCTCTGGATTCTATCTGTCCTGTCGATGGCCGGGATTCCTCCGTCTCCCGGATTTATCAGTAAATTTCTTATCATAAAAGCATTCTGGCTTAACGGCATGGAATGGCTTTCAGCGTTGTTCTTTCTGTTTTTAATAATTGTAATTTATGGAATGTGCTCTGCGGTTTTTCATATGTCATTTGGTGAAGGCGAATCGGAGGATTCCGTAATGAAAAGGCTTCCTCCCTATGCATATACTCCGCAGTTTTTACTATTAATTTTACTGCTTATAGCAGGAATAAATATTCCTTCTCAAGTTCTGGATATTCTTAACAGCGCCGCAGATTTTTTTAAATGAAAAGGATAAGAATTGAACTGGATTGAATCGAAAAATTTAGAAGCTGTTTCTTTAAAAGAAATTCCGGTCCTGCAGATTGATGAATTAACTTCTCAGCTTGAAAAATTTGTTAAGGAAGGTAAAAGGCTAGTACAATTCTTCGGGCTTAAAGTTGAGGAAAGAATAATTTTATATGCAGTCTTAGCTGATGATAACCTTTCGAAAATATATTCTGCTTCATCGAAATTTGATAATGAAAATTCTTACATGTCGGTTACTCCTTCTATTCCATCTGCTTTTTTATTTGAAAGAGAATTTTACGAGCAGTTTGGAATTAAACCGGAAGGGCATCCGTGGCTTAAGCCCGTTAGGAAGGGTATTTCCGGAATTAATGAAGAAGAAATACCTTATGAATTTTTTAAAATGTCGGGAGAAGAAGTCCATGAAGTAGGAGTAGGCCCCATTCATGCCGGAATAATCGAACCGGGCCACTTCAGATTTTCCTGCCACGGAGAAATAGTTCACCATCTCGAAATTCAGCTTGGTTTCCAGCACCGCGGAGTTGAAGATTTATTTATAAAAAATTCACACCGTCCGCTCTATATTTTGAAGCTCGCAGAATCGATTGCAGGAGATACAATGATCGGGCATGCAGGAGCATTCGTGAGAGGAATAGAATCACTAGCAGGTGCCGTAGTTTCAAAAAGAGCAAAGTTTATCAGGACAATAATGCTGGAACTGGAAAGGATCGCAAATCATCTGGGAGATCTTTCCGCTTTATCAAACGATGTTGCATATTTAACAGGTAATGCTGCATTCGGCGCTCTTCGTACAAAAGTAATTAACACCTCAATGCTTGTTTGCGGAAGCAGATTCGGACGGAGCTTGATTGCTTACGGAGGAGTAAACTTCAACATTAACTCAGAACTAAAAAGCAAAATTTTATCGAACATAAAAGAGTTAAATGATGAAGTTTCCCTTGCAGCAGAAGTATTATTCACTTCCGCATCCGTAATGGAAAGATTTGAGAAGACCGGGATTGTTGAAGCAGAATCCGCTTCGGAAATCGGCATGGTTGGTCCGGCAGCAAGGGCAAGCGGATTATCAATAGATATCCGTTCAGATCATCCTTTTGAAGCATTTGAATATTTCCCATTCCATAAACTGACTTTAAGCAGCGGCGATGTTTTTGCACGTGCCTACATTCGTTTTATTGAAATCCAGCAGTCAATTAAAATTATTAATGAGCTGCTTAATAATCTACCGGAAGGTGAATTGTATAAAAATATTGCCGAATTAAAACCGGATGCTATTGTTATTTCATTAACTGAAGGATGGCGGGGTGAAATTTCACATGTTATACTGACTGACGCCGCCGGAAAAATTAAACGGGTAAAGGTTAAAGATCCGTCATTTAACAACTGGTTCGGATTAGCTCTCGCAGTAAGGGATGAAGGGATATCCGATTTCCCACTTTGCAATAAAAGCTTTAATCTTTCCTACTGCGGATTTGATTTATGAGAAGCATGAAGTATAGTAAATCCTCTGCGAGGATTATTAATACTGACTTAACTTTTTTTATTACAATAGTACAACCTTTACGAGGTTGAGAGAAAAAACCAATCATTGAAGAAAAACATCGTAGATGTTTTACTATTGTAATAGAAAAGAAAGACATGATTTTTCCGATCCTCGTAAAGGATCAACTAGGGGAATTAACAATTGGTTTTTGGAACATCATTCTAAACTTTTAACAAACAAGGTTAATCCTCTATGAGGATTATTAATTTTGATTTTGCCTTTTTTATTATAATAGTTCAACCTCTACAAGGTTGAGAGAAAAAAATCAAATCATTTGGCGGAAAACATCGTAGATGTTTTACTATTGTAATAGAAAGAAAGAATGATTTTTCCGATCCTCGTAGAGGATCAACAATAGATAGTTGATATAATAAAAATTATAAACAATGCTAGATTTACTTAAACTCAGAATAAAACACGGTTCACAGGCAATTAAGGATATAAGGAATGCGGCAATAATTGATACGCACCGCGGATTTCCCATAATTGATGAATCTAAATTTCCGGATGATTGGCAGAAAATAATTGACAGCTGTCCGTCAAATGCCGTCTCGGTCAATCCTCTTTCAATTGATCTTGGCAAATGCATTTTCTGCGGAGAATGCGAAAAGATAACAAACGGCGCGATAAAATTTACGAGCGAGTACAAATTAGGAAATACAAACCGTGATCATTTAATTATAAAATCGGGAATGCAGTTTTCTAAATACGCAAAGAATTCAATTGAGGCAAGGCAAGAAATCCATAAAATATTCGGCCGTTCTTTAAAACTTCGGCAGGTATCCGCAGCGGGCTGCAACGGCTGCGAGCTTGAACTAAATGCATCCGGCAATGTTAATTTTGATATGGGAAGATTCGGCATTGATTTCGTTGCTTCCCCCAGACATGCCGACGGGATTGTTATAACCGGACCTATTTCAAAAAACATGGCTCCCGCACTTAAAGATGCTTACGACAGCATCAGTGATCCGAAAATTGTAATTGCATTCGGCGCTTGTGCAATCAGCGGCGGTATATTCGAAGGATCTTCCGAGATTAACCGCTCATTTCTAGATGAAATAATGGTAGATCTATACATTCCCGGCTCCCCTCCCCATCCGCTTACTTTTATAAATGCTGTTCTGGATTTTTTAAAAAGAAAGTAATAAGCAATAATTTAAGATTAATTTGTTCCCGATTGTTTTTCTTTCCTGATTGCATTTTCTTTCATCAAACGGCTAATTTTTTAATCTTTTTTTAATATGGATCTTCTCCAAAGTTCAAAAGTTAACCACCAAATAACGTAGCTTCCCAAATTTTTTTCACCCTTATAATATGCATCTATATTGGATTGTATTTGTTTATGGTTATAGAAGGATTGGCATCTAACATCATTTGAATGTGCAAGATCCAATACATAGTGTCGCAGATCCGTAAGAAATTGATCATGAGTTGAATCTGTATACTTTCCCCGAATTTTAGATTTTATTTTTGTGAATAGCCATGCCCCGTTTGTTTTAAGAAAAAAAGGATATGTTAAACCGGATTTCACAAGCGGAAAATTTTTTAAAGTCGGCACTTTTTTTTGAATAATATCCCGGAACATTCTGCCGTTTTTGCGCTGCTTTATATCAACCTTGAATACGGCTTTTGCAAATGACGGCTGAATCATAGGCATATAGTTAACTGCAAAGGCATCGGATCTTGTTTGTTCGGGACCGGCATAATTCGGCAGCCTGGTACGAACAATAAAAAGATCGACAAAATTCTCTACTCCAATCTCATTAATTGGAGGCATTACATTCAGCACGTCATCCAAACTATTTAGTGCTGCCTTTTCCAGTTCATCTTTGTATTCAGCACTAAAAATATCTGCTCTATGTATATGTAAAAGTCTGAAAAGTGCGGGAATATTTTTAGTCCGAATAGCGCTTCGCCCGAGCTTTACAAAACGATTTAAATATTGACGCCGGGCAATTTCTCCGTTTGCACCATCTATAATCAATTGATTTTTATTATGCTGGATCGAATAATATCTTAGTTTTAGAATTGATGAGCATGGTTCAACTAGTAAGTTTTCAGCAGTAAAGGTGTTAAGAAGTGAAATAAGTGTATCGGAATCCGGAAAAGGTTCGTTAAAATACTGCCTTTGCAATCCATATTTAAAAGCAATTCTCTCGGATATTTGTACATCAGGATCATTCGGATCACCGAAAGTGTGAACTAAGAAATTGGAATTTTTATTTGCCAATAGAATAGCAAGCAGTGTACGTGAGTCTAAACCACCGGATAAGGCCAAAGATAAAGTGCGATTTGTTTTTAATGAAAGACTTACAAATGATTCCATTATCATTTTTGCATAAGAAGTATCAGATTTTTTTTCGAAGACAGGCAGCCATTGTTTAAACTCTTTCTTAATAACTTGTCCTTTTTTTATTATAATATTTGCTGCGGGTCCAAAACGTTCTATATCTGTTACACCGGATTCATAATTTAATTGGTTAAAAAGCAGCCATCTACCCCCCAGGAATGCTTTGTTAATTTCATTACTTTTTCTTAGCTGTGCCACCCAATCCAGTCGACTTGAAAAGCAGTAACCGATTTCGCATTTTGAATAATATCCGGTCCTTAGTTCAAACTGATCAGTGAAAAATTCAATTTCATCATTACTCCAGCGGATTGCTGTGTAGTGACCGTCTAATTCGGACACTGGTCCGGAGGCTTTAGAAGTTAATAAATTTCTCCAATCATCTTTAGTAAGAAATTGGGCACCTGATTCTGTTAAACGAATGCCCAAACCTAAAACAGCCCATCCGGTTTGCGTTTCTTCATTAACCTCAAATAAACATGTTTCGTTTATGCCGCCTAGAGCTATGTAGAAATTTTGTGATGAAAAAGTATATAATGGTTTATAATGAATTTTTATGTATTCTTGAGAAATTTCAGTATTGACGCCGGATTTGATTATGCCAAAAAACCAACTCATACCAATTTTACCGTTATTGTTTTCTGATTTTTTCCCGAGTATGAAAAGTTTAATGCAGATACATTAACTCTAATTTATTTTTTCTGAGGATAAATCTCTTTCCATCTCTTCAATCCTGTAAAGACGTTCACCCAATTTTTCTTTCGTTTCTGCTGACAAATTTGAATTCAAAATCTTTCTGCAAATTTCAAGTGCTTTTTCTTTGTTCCCCCTTTTTTCATGCTGCTGGGCAATAATATGCAGCAATGTAATCTCCTGGGATTGATTTGTCAGGTTCAATTTCCGATACGAATTTAAAATTTCAAAATAGACCTCTATTGCTTTTTCTTTGTCAATTTCCTCGTAAGCCCTGGCTAATCCCCATTTAAATTGCCTGCTTTCCGGATGCATCTTTAACATCTCTTCTGCCAATTGGATTGATTTATTAAATTCCTTTTTATCAATATAAATCCACAATAATGAATTTGCTGCTAAATGTCTGTTGTATGAAAAATGATCGAAAGCATGAATTATATCTTTTATCCCCTCTTCACGTTCATCTTTAATTAGCGGAAGCCAGTTTAAAAATTCAGTTTTTCTGCTTTTCCAGTACTTGTAAACACCGACAGCAGTATGAGCATCATAAAAAGCCGAATCGTTAAAAAGGCATTTTTCAAATTTTATGATTGCACTGAAACCGTTATTTAATGCACCGAGGAAATTCCCCTGCAGAGCATTGTAGTATGCAGTGTATCCTTCCGCCAATGCATAAAAATAGAGATTCCAGATATTTTCAGGATTCTTCTCCAGCAGTTCATCGGCAGCTTTTAATGCATTTTCAAGATTATCATTTATGAATTCGGAATTAAAATCAACTCCGTAATCGTAGGCTTTTGTTATTTCAACTGCAGCGGAATAGATTTTTCCCAGAGGGATTTCAGGATAATTTTCATTAAGATTTGAAAAAATTTTTGCCGCTTTATTATAATCCTGGCTGACAATCTTTTCAATCCCCGCTTTTAATAATTCATCTACCTGTTCATCCGGGTATTCCTGCAGATAAATTTTCTCGGATGAAAATAAAATTATAAGCAGTGTTACAGCTGTTTTAGAAAGTTCCAAAAGCCCTGTCTCCGGCATCCCCTAATCCAGGAAGAATGTATCCTTTGTTGTTTAATTCCCTGTCTAAAGCTGCGGCATAAATTTTTGTTCCCGGGTGGTCAGCATTGATTTTCTGCACTCCCTCAGGCGCAGCAACGATGCATGCGAAAAGATAATCCTTTGCCCCCTTTTCCTTTATATATTTCAAACCTGAAGATCCGCTCCCGCCTGTTGCAAGCATCGGATCGAGTAAAACCACTTTTGAAGATAAAAGAGTTTCCGGAATTTTTGAATAGTAGCCGTTTGGCTGAAGCGTTTCTTCATCCCTTTGAATCCCGATATGTCCTACCTGCGCATCGGGAATTATATCTAAAAAACCTTGAACCATTCCAAGTCCGGCTCTTAAAACCGGAATGATGACAATACCCTGCTTAAGCTTATATCCTGTAGTTTTTTCCAGGGGAGTATCGACTTCAATTTCTTCAATCTCAATATCCCTGCTGATTTCCACTGCCAGTATTGATGATATTCTTCTTAGCGTTCTACGGAATTCATCCGGCACAGTGGAAGCATCACGAAGAATTGTCATGTCTCTTTTAACAACAGGATGATTGATCAGTTTAAGATTATTCAAAGTAATGTATGAATTATTTTCTGATTTCTTCATTTAAATTCCGCTAAATCTTTTTATCATTCCTCCCAATCATGGCTAAAGCCAAATTTTCAGGTGTTGTTAACCCACGAGGTTGTGGTTATTAATTTCTGCATAAAGAACCTTCAAGGGTTTCGATACGCTGGACAGAAACCTAACCTTGAAGGTTAAATCATTTTTTCTTAAAGCTTAATGTAACCGGAACTCCGGTAAATCCAAAATTTTTTCTGATTAACTTCTCTAAAAATCTTTTATACTGGTCCTTAATTTCTTTAGGATAATTTGTAAAAAAAAGGAATACCGGATAGCTTCCCTTCGCTTGTGTAATATATTTGATCTTTACTTCTTTTCCGGTATGGGTTGCAGCAGGCGGGCTCTTTTCAATTTCCGGAAGCAGTTTCTCGTTCAGTTCATTTGTCGGTATTTTCTTTTTTCTTTCTTCATTAACTTTTTTGCTCAGCTCAATCAGCTTGAAGATACGCTGCTTGGTCAAAGCAGAAATAAAAATTATCGGCACATAATCTATAGACCCTAGCTTCCGGTAAAGTGCGTCTTCAAAAATTTTTGCGGTGTACGTGTCTTTTTCCACAAGATCCCATTTATTAACTGCAATTATTAATCCTTTTCTCCTGAGCACTGCCTCATCAATTATCTTCTGATCCTGTTTCTCCAGCCCTATCTCCGCGTCAATCATTGCAGCTACAACATCCGATTCGCCGATTGTTTTAAGCGCCCTGACAGCCGAATAAAATTCAACACTCTCTTCAACTTTTTTCTTTTTTCTTAATCCGGCAGTATCGGTTAATACAATTTCTTCTCCGTAAAATTTAAGAATTGAATCAACGCTGTCGCGTGTAGTTCCGGGAAGATCGGTTACAATGCTGCGTTCCTTACCGAGCAATGCATTTGTCAGCGAAGATTTCCCTACATTCGGCCTTCCTACAATTGCAATTTTTATACGCTCCTCTTCATCTTCAGATTCATACGTTTTAAAATCAGCAGTAAGATCATCAAGAAAATCACCGATTTTCCTTCCTGCCAAAGCGGATACATCATAAATCTTATCTATACCTAATTTATAAAATTCATTTGCGGCAGGTTCATGATTTTCAGAATCTACTTTATTCACAAGCAGAAAATATTTTTTATTCGCCGTTCTAAGCATATCTGCAATTTCAATATCAAGAGGAGTAATCCCTGTGCGCGCATCTACTAAAAAAATAATGGAATCTGCCTCAGCAATTGCTATCTCCACCTGTTCCCTAATTGCAGTTTCAAAAAGATCGGAAGAATTTGGGACATAACCCCCGGTGTCGATTAATTGGAATTCCTTTCCTCCCCATTCCGCATCTCCGTAATTGCGGTCCCGTGTAACACCGGAGACATCATGGACAATTGCTTCCCTTTTTCCGATCAGCCGGTTGAAAAGCGTGGACTTGCCGACATTTGGTCTGCCTACAATTACTACCAGCGGTAATTTCATTTAATTCCAGAGAAAATAAATTTACAAGAATGAAGAATTTACAAATAAAGATTTGCCTCAAAGATAAACTTATTTAATAAAAGATAATATTACCTGGGAAGTAACTTTTATTCAGGCTGGATTAGGAAGTAACTAATTAATAACCGGGGAAGAATCTACATCTTGGCAAGCTTCTGCAGCTTTTCATCTGCTAAACTTTTGTAAAAAGTATTTTTGTTGAATCCGCTTACAATTTTCCATTGTGAAACTGCCCGGTTTATATATTCATTTTTCGCTTTGGGTTCATTAAAAGAATCGGCATACTTTTCGTAAGAATAGGCAAGGCGGCTGTGATATTTCGGTTCATCGAGAAAATTGGCTAATGTTTTTTCAAGAAGATGAATTGCTTTTTCATATTGATTTTGATTTAAGTATATCCATCCTTCGGTATTTTCCACTTTAAAGAGTATTCTTTCTTTCTCCTCTGCATCGAGCTCTTCAATAATAGCTTTTGCTTTTTCAATATAGGTTCTTGCCGTTTCGGTATCTGCGCCGTTATCCGCATAAATATCGGAAAGTTCCAGCAGAGCAATATGCTGCATTTTCTGATGATTCTCTTTATCCAGCCTTAAAGCCGTACGGAATTCTTCCGCGGCTTCATCGAGGTCATTTCTTTTCTTTAAAGTTTGTCCTAGCAGAATATGATATTTCACTTTATCAGGATGAATATTCACGGCTTCTGTTAGAATTTTTACAGCCCCGTCAACATCATTTAATTTCTCGAGGCTCATTGCAAGCCGCTGGTATGCATCGGGAGCCTGAAGGTCATCAGGCGCTGTATATTTCGGATCAATTTTTATTGCTGTTCTAAAAGCTTCCGCCGCCTTTGAATATTCTCCCATATAAAAATTGCATAAACCGATGCAGTAATGTGCACCTCTTAAATTGAAATTTAACTCAATCGATTTTTCATATTCCGGAATTGCTTTTGCATACTGAAGTGAATAATAGTATGTATTCCCTTTTACATGAAATGCTTCAAAATCATTATGATCAATTTGAATGGCCTTATCGCATTCCTGTTTGGCCCATTCATAAACCAGATTCCCTTTAATTCTGAACGACTGCGGCTTCATCAGGAAATCCGCATTATCAAGATGAGCACTTACAGCACGTTTTAAATATCCGGCATTTTTATAATTACTAGAGGTATTTTGAAAAGCCAGATCTGTATCTGCACATTTTTTATCTGCTTCTTTGAAGGCCCGGTCTGTTTCAGCCACCGCTAAGGTTAATTCAACTTTCAGCTGGCCGTTTTGGCCTTCCGCTTTTTTATTTCTTATTTCGTTTTCTCTTCGCCACACCTTTAAATATTCCAGGAACAACTGCTCAACCCAGTTTGAATTTGCCCTAGCCAGATCGTTATATGCCCCGGCAAGATCGAAATAACTATTTTCATTTTTATAGAGCTCTATGGCTTTGTTAAGAAATACATTGCTTTGTTCGGATAATCCCAGCTTATAGAGTACCACCCCGTAATGCTGAAGTAATTCCGCTTCAATCACCAGAGTCATCTTTTCAAACGGAGAAGCAAATATGCTGTCGAAAATCTCTTTTGCTTCAGGAAGCTGATTCGGCATTCTTTTAAGAGTATGCATTATATTAATAATACATCCGGCTACTCCTTTGAATACTCTTGTTTTAAGGGAAGAGCCTTCTATATTGAGCAGCCTGACAATCTTAGTCGGATCGATCTCGGATTTCAAAACTAAAGCCAGCTCATTATAAGCCTGAATTTCTTCCGAGCTCACCACGGCGGATTTCAGGTAATCAGAAATGTCTAAGTAAGAAACAGGATCTTCAGGATAAATTCTTATCAATCTTTTTAGTACTCTCATTCCGTCATTTATTCTTTTCTGTTTGAAGAGTGCATCCCTGTAACCTTTAAGCAGATATCTGTTTTCAGGTTCTTTTAATAATCCTTCCCTGTAATACTTTATCGATTTCTCGAATTCTTCCTGAGCTTTTCTATCTTCTTTTCTATTTTCAGCATTTACTCCTTTCTGGTAGTGAATTATTCCCATTGTCTGAAGCAAGCCTGTCAGCTTTTCTTTTTCTCCATAGAGCTGGTACGCCTGTTCGGCCGCAGTTTGAGCCTCATCCAGATTGTTAAGATAAAAATTAGCTACGCTTAAGTTGTAATAAAAAACCGGATTCGGATTTTCCATGCTTAAGGTAATTGCCCTCTTATAAAACTCAGCCTCAACAGCATAGCTGTCGGTTTTATTCGAATAAACCAATCCTTCCAGGTTATAAATATCCGGAATATCCGGATTAAGCTGCTTAGCTTTTCCGAGTTCAGTTAAAGTGCGTTTTTCATCTTTGTATTTTTCCCAGTAAAGACGCGCTAGATTAAAATGAGCTGCCGCACCTACAAGAAAAGGATTCAGGTCAATTGCTTTTTGATAGCGGAAAACCGCATCTTCCTTATTCCCGTCGATATCGTATGCGACTCCCAGGTTATAATGAGCTGAAGCAAAATCGGGATCGTATTTAATACTTTCGCGCCACAATGAAACCGCATCGCGCAGGCGGTCTATTCTTGTATTATTTTTATCATAATCGCTGAACAGTTTATATCCTTCCAGGAAATACTTATAAGCCTGCCAGTTACGCGTGCCCGTATCTTTTGAAAGTTCAAGAATTAATTTATATGACAGCTCTTCAACAACATCGGGTACACCTTCAGAAAGTTCCTTCTTTTTAATTGTATCTGAAGGCCAGCTTGCTTCAAAATACTGGACAGGGGCAAAGTCCGGTTTAGTAAAAGATAACAGCGAAGGCTTGCGTTCAAGTCTTACTACCAGCTTGTTTTGTGTTCCATATTGCTGAAGTGCGCCCGATACATAATTTCCGCCGAAAATTTTCAGGAGTATTGCAGAGATTGATCCAAGCGGAATTTTAACCGGGCCGATCGATACATCTCCAAGCTTCTGCAGATCCATTGAAAATTCACCGCCGACGACATTCAGCATTTGGACTTCCTCTTTCCGGCTTTTCGTTCTGTTTAATCTCTGCATCCAGTAATGCTTTAAACCTTCCTTGCTGCTCAATTTTGATACTTCCTGAAGGTGGTATATTAATATATCGTCAATTCCCAACGCTGCTCCCTTATATTCATTTTCCTTCCCGGTTTCATTAATGATCGGCAGAACATTTAACGAATTTTTCTGTTTAAAGATGGGAGTATCTTTTCTAATGATTCCGCTTAGGTTTACTTTATCATACAACAGCTTAATAAAAAAGAGAAGCAGCAGAAAAAGCAGAATTACTTCAAAGAGATTCAGAAGCAGTAAGAAAAAATTATTCTGAATCCAGCTCAGTGCTTCTTCAATCCATGCAAATGCCCCCTTGGAAGGAATAAATTCAAATGACAGAGTTTCTTTAACAGTTTGAATACCGGCACCGGAAATAAGCATAACAGCGCTATACTTCCCTGAATCCAGGTCACTTATATCCTCATCCTTAAAATTTATTTTGAATAATCTTCCGGTTCTATTAACCGAAACATCTTTTGAAAAGGAATCAATAGTATAACCGATTGTCTTTACTCTCCCGTCCCACGAAATAATAGTCGGAATTTCCAGATTAACCGCATTTATTACTGTATCGGATGCAGCAATCCATACAGGAAGAGAATTATTATTATCATCCAGTTTATAGACAGTTTTATCAGCTAGAAAAAGCGGAGATTTATTTGGTTCTTGCTGAGGAAAAATAGATAGTTTGAAAAGAAACACGAAAATGATACAGATTCTCATTCGATGTCTCCTTAGGTTAAACAGCGTATGCCTTAAGCAAAAAGAGAAGGGGGTAATAATTTAATTGAATATAAAAATTAATTTCTATTTTAACAATAGGACTACTAAGCAGGAAGCCAAAATTATATACTAAAAGGAAGGCAGAAGTGCTTTAGAATACTAAGCCGGATTATTTAAGTACTCATTTATAGCGGCCGCGGCTTTTCTTCCTGCACCCATTGCTAAAATTACCGTTGCACCGCCGGTTACAATATCGCCGCCGGCAAATACTCCCTTTTTAGAAGTAGCCATTGTATTTTCATCGGCTTCAATATTTCCCCTTTTATTAAAATTCAGACCGGACGTAGTTTTTTGAATTATCGGGTTTGATCCGTTGCCCACAGCAACTACAGCCATATCAATATCAATTGTATATTCGGATCCTTTAACCGGCAAAGGCCGGCGCCTTCCGGAAGCATCAGGTTCGCCAAGTTCCATTCTTTGAAGAACAACTCCTTTCAGCCAGCCGTTTTCATCTCCAATAAATTTTACAGGATTAGAAAGCATTATAAATTCAATCCCCTCTTCTTTTGCATGGTGTACTTCCTCTTTTCTTGCAGGCATTTCAATTTCCGATCTCCTGTAAATGATATAAGCATTTTTAGCTCCGAGCCGTTTGGAAGTTCTTACCGCATCCATTGCAGTATTTCCCCCTCCAAATACCGCAACATTCTTGTTTGTGCAGTCAAAAACAGGTGTGTCGAATTCCGGGAACTTGTAGGCTTTCATTAAATTTACTCTGGTAAGAAATTCATTCGAAGAATAAACTCCTATTAAATTTTCTCCTTCAATGTTTAAGAAGTACGGCAAACCGGCACCTACGGCGATAAATACAGAATCATATCCATTCTGCATCAGCTCATCTATTGTATCCGTTAAGCCTACAATGAAATTAGTTTGAAATTCTACTCCAAGCTTTTTCAGTACTTCTACTTCAGCTTTAACAATTTCCTTCGGGAGACGGAATTCAGGAATTCCGTAAATTAAAACACCTCCCAAATCATGCAAAGCTTCAAAAACCGTAACATCGTGCCCCATTTTAATCAAATCTCCGGCGCAGCTTAAACCGGCGGGTCCGCTTCCCACAACTGCTACTTTTTTACCGGTCTTCTTTTTAATTTCAGGTATTTTTATTCCGGAATGGATTCTTTCATAATCTGCAGCAAATCTTTCGAGCCTGCCGATTGCAACCGGCTCATTTTTTTTACCGACTACACACATTGCTTCACATTGCTCTTCCTGGGGACAAACTCTTCCGCATATTGCGGGCAGAATATTATCTTCTTTTATCTTCGAAGCGGCTTCGGCAAATTTACCGTCTGCAATAAGAGCAATAAAATCCTTGATTTTAATATTTACAGGACAGCCCTCTACGCATACAGGCTTAGGGCACTGAATACACCTTAAAGCTTCCGTTTTTGCAAGCTCTTCAGTGAAGCCAAGGTTTACTTCAAAAAAATTTCTGCTTCTTTCGAGCGGATCCTGCTCAGGCATTTTTTGCCTGGGAATCTTCATTCTTTCTTTATTTGATAACATGTTAAATAGGGGCTGACTAAAAAGTAATTTTCAAATTAAAGATCTGCGTAAACCTGCCTGCCGGCCTGTCTGCCGACAAGGCAGGCAAGGCAGGTCAGTTTAAAATCTGCGCTATCAGCGTTCTATTTTAAGAATAATTATTACTTTTTAGTCGACCCCGCCTGTTTGTGTTAAGTTAAGTTTGCAAAGATGATTTTTCAGCGCTTCTTCTTCCGGAATCAAGTAAGATTTATTTCTTCTCTCAAGAACTTCAAAATTTACTTCATGAGCATCGAATTCAGGTCCATCTACACAAACAAAAACAGTTTTACCGCCTACTTCAGCCCGGCATCCTCCGCACATACCGGTTCCGTCTACCATAATTGGATTTAAACTTACGACTGTTTTTATCCCATAGCTTTTGGTTAGATTTGCAACTGTTTTCATCATCGGCACAGGTCCGATCGCTAAAACAAAATCTATTTTTCTGCCTGAAAGAATAATCTCCTTAAGTTTATCCGTTACAAAGCCATGATACCCGTAGCTTCCGTCATCCGTTGTAATAAAAACTTCATCGCATACATTTTTCATTTCATCTTCAAGAATCACATACTCTTTGGTTCTTCCGCCGATTATTGAAATAGTTTCATTCCCGGCTTTCTTTAATGCAGCGGCTATTGGATAAGCAATTGCAGTTCCTACCCCGCCGCCGATAGTAACTGCTGTGCCGAACTTTTCTATATGAGATGGTTTTCCAAGAGGACCTGCAACATCCTGAATGAAATCTCCTTCCTTAAGAAGGTTTAATTCCTTTGTAGTTTTTCCGACTCCCTGGACAATGAGTGTTATAGTTCCTTTTGAGATATCGGAATCTGCAATTGTTAAAGGTATCCTCTCCCCGTTTGGGGAAATCCTTACAATAACAAACTGTCCGGATTTTCTCTTG